>JBBQEF010000015.1:0-32417 GCA_038320445.1 Mycobacteriales bacterium | reverse complement strand
AGGACAACGAGCCGGAGCGTGGAACCCGGCGGCCCGACACGACCGTCGGCCAGACACCCACCCCACGAACAGGAATCCATGATCAAAAACTCGATCAGCGATCAACAGCCGGAAGCCGTCACCGCCGTGAAAGATCCAGGTTGACGGTCCATGACGGCTCACTCGGGTTCTGGGATGCGCTACGTGAAGTGGTCCGCGGGCCCCGTGAACACCGCTGCTGATACCATGACGCCGGTCTCCTGATTATGCCGAGGTTGGGCCGGGTCCGTTGCGGGGCAATGGTTTCGGGCTGGCGAGGTCGGCATAATCCGGCCTGGTTGATCGACGATCTGTTCTCCATCGTTGGAGAGGAGATCGGTCATGATTGAGGTGTTGAGGTCGCGGGTGACGGGCCCGCTGGAGCCGTATGCAGCCGCGGCTTCGCTGTGGAGCTGGCCCGGCTGGGTTACACCGCCAACTCCGCTGCCGGGCAGGTGAGCGTGGTGGCGCACCTGAGCCGGTGGATGGCACGTGAGCAGTTGGACGCCGTGCGCCTGGTTGAACCGATCGTCGAGCGGTACATGGCTGCTCGGCGTGCGGCCGGCTACTCCAACTACGGGACCGCGCAGGCCTTGCATCCGCTGCTGACCTTTCTGCGTGGTGTCGGGGTGGAGCCCCCACGTACGGTCGCGGTGTTGACCCCGGTGGACGCGCTGCTGGAGCGCTACCGCCAGTATCTGATCGTCGAGCGCGGGCTGAGCGTGCGCACTGCGCGTGGCTACGTGGACGCCGTGCGACCGTTCGTGACCGGGCGGGCTGGCGTCCGCGGGCTCGATCTGGCCGGCCTGACCGCCGGTGATGTCACCGCCTTCGTGCTCGCCGCCTGCCCGGGCCTCGCGATCGGGTCGGCGAAGATGCTGCGCCGGGCGATGGGTTATCGGCTGGCCCGTCCGGAGAAGCTGCTCAACCAGTTCCTCGGCTACCTCGACGAGGCCGGCGCTGACACGGTCACCGTTGCTCACGCGCTGGGCTGGGCCCGGCTACCAGCCGGCGGCGAGCGGATCTGGTGGGCTTACCGGCTCTCGGCGGTCCGCGGCTTCGCCCGCTACCTGCACACCCTCGACCCCGCCACCGAGGTCCCGCCGACCGATCTGCTGCCGTCGCGGGCGTGTCGGGCCAACCCCTACCTCTACTCCGACGACGACATCACCGCGCTGATCGCCGCGGCGGCGTCGTTGCGGACCACGACCCGGCAGGCCACCTTCCAGACTTTGATCGGGCTGCTCTCGGTCACCCGGATGCGGGTCGGGGAGGTGATCACGCCGGACCGCGGCGATGTTGACCTCACCCGTGGCCTGCTGCTGATCCGGCACGCCAAGTTCGGCAAGTCCCGGGAACTGGTCGTGCACGCCAGCACCGTCGACGCGCTCCGTCGCTACCTGCGACACCGCGACAGACTCGACCCTGCCCCGAGCACCCCGGCGGTGTTCGTGTCCACCGCGGGCACCCGGCTGCGCTACTGCAACGTGCGCTCCACGTGGCAGCGGCTGTGCGCCACGCCGGGCTCGCACCGCGTTCGGCGTAGTGTCGGCCCCGGATTCATGACCTACGCCATGCCTTCGCCGTCGCGACCATGCTCGATGCCTACGCCGCCGGGCAGGACGGCCAGGCCACGTCGGCGCTGCTGTCGACCTACCTCGGGCACGTCGACCCGGCGTCGACCTACTGGTATCTCTCCGCCGCGCCCGAACTGCTCGCCGTCGTCGGGCAGCGGCTCGAGGACCACCTCGAGGACCGCATGAGGAACCAGTCGTGACCGCGCTGGCCCCGACCCTGCAGGCATTCTTCAGCGAGCGGCTAATCACCCAACGCCACGCCAGCGCGCACACCGTCGCGGCCTACCGCGACACCTGGCGGCTGCTGCTCCGCTTCGCCGCCGCCCAGACCGGCATCTTACCCTCGACGATGGATCTCGCCGAGCTCGACGCGCCGCTGATCGCCGCGTTCTTGAGTCATCTCGAACACGGCCGCGGCAACAGCGTCCGCACCCGCAACGCCCGCCTGGCCGCGATCGGATCGCTGTTCCGGTTCGCCGCGCTGCACCATCCCGAACACGCCGCCAGCATCGCGCGGGTGCTGGCGATCCCGCCGAAGCGGTTCGAACGAGCGCTGGTCACCTACCTCACCGACGACGAGATCGACGCCCTGCTCGCCGCCCCGGACCGTGACACCTGGACCGGCCGCCGCGATCACACTCTGCTGCTGCTGGGCATCCAGACCGGACTGCGGGTCTCCGAGCTCGCCGGGCTGACCGGCGCCGGGCGCGGAGAATGCCCTGACCGAGATCTTGAACGCTGCTACCACGCCCTCGACGCCGCCCGCAGCTTCGAGGCCGCCTGCGGGAGGGGGACGGCCCGAAGGCCGTCGCGAAGATCACCGATGATCTCGAGCTGCCTTTCCCGGTTCGGCGGACTCCGACCTCGGATTGGCGGTAGCAAGCTGGGAAGGAGATCGACAACTCTCTCGCGATCGCTGTGATCGAGGTTCTCGCCCAGACGGTCGAGGTCCGCAGCGCTGCGCCAGAACTCCCGCGGGTGAGGTGGAGGCCACGAAACCTCACCCTCCTCCATGGACGGGGTCCACTGCAGGTGACGTGTCCAGCGCCAGGGGTCGAGCGCACGGACTGCCGTTATAGGAACGGAAAGTTGCACCTCCCGCGCGATTGGTCGCTCGTTCCAGCGACACGACGACCATCTGGATCACTCCTACGGTACGACTGTGCGCCCGGGCAGAGCTGAGGACATCTTCGAACTGTCCCCGCTTCAGCAGGGCATGCCGCTCCACAGCACTCATGACGGTGCTGCCGACGTGTACCTCGGCCAGCAGACCTACACGCTCGACGGACCTCGTCATCGGCGGTCCTTCACCGCCGCCAGCCCTGCTGAACCGGGATTGCATCGCGTGGCTGCAGCGTCGAGTCGTGGTGGCGGCTCGCGCTTCCTGGGCGAAGGCGTCGCTGGGCCTTCGTCCGAGCCATTTCGCCCCATCACCGCCCTCGAGCACTTTGCGATCGACCGGCGCCGCGAACGGTACGAGCCCAGCATTCTCGAGACCGTCATGACCTACCTGCGCCGTACATCGTGACCAGTACCGAATCGATCGCCGAGGTCGCGCTCGTCGCCGGCCCGGGGCAGACGCTGTCGGCGTTCCGCCACGGCAAGCCGTACCAGCCGGCGGCCACGAGCGACCAGCCGGAGACACCTCCGCCCGCCGCCTCAAGAGAGGAGGCCATCGCCGTGGCTTGTCGGGAAGTCCTCGATATCCAGGAGGTCGACATGACACACAGCGCGGATCAGCCGGTCTCGGTCCCCGACAACGAAATCACGGAGCTCGAACGGCTGGTGAGGGTTCGCGTCGAACTGGAACGGCGGCTCGCCGAGAAGAAGGCAGCGAAGAAGCAGCAGACGTTGGTCCGCGATATTGACCCAGCACCGCGGAGCGGGCCGACGATCTGTTCATATCAACAGGAGGCCACTTGGCTGGAGATGGTGCGAGACCCCCGGAACGTCTCGACGCGCCACATCTCGTTCGCGCTACGACTCCATGGCGACCTGGACGTGACGGCGCTCGAAGGTGCCCTCCACGCGCTGGTGGTTCGCCACGAGGGGCTGCGCACCCGCTTCGTGGAAGAGGACGGTCAGCCCCTTCAGCTCATCGACCCACCGCCATCGACCTATCCGTTGTCCGTCAGGGACATCGCCGTCGAGGCGGTCGAGGCGTGGGTCACCGCCGAGGTCCGCAGACCGACCGACTTGACCGACGGACCCCTCTTCCGTGTCAATTTGGCTCGCGTCACCGCACGCGAGCACGTCCTCGTGCTGGTCGTCCATCACATCGTCGCCGACGGCTGGTCGGTTCGGATCCTCGCCAGCGAACTGTCCCAGGTGTACGCGGCCCGGATCAACGGCACTACGATCGAGCTGCCGGGCCCACCCGTCCAACCGGCCGACTACGCCGTGTGGCAGCGCGACTGGCTGAGCGGACCGGAGCTGAACCATCGGCTCAGCTACTGGCGCGAGCGCCTCGCACATCTGCGAACGATGGACTTCCCGACGGATCGGCCGTACACGGCCCTCCAGACCGGCGCCGGTGCGGTCTTCAGTCACCGCTTCCCGGACGATCTGGCAGACGCCGCCCGGACATACGCCCGAGCCAACCGGGTATCGACGCTGTCCGTCCTGCACGCGGCGCTTCTCACCGTCCTGCACCGCTACACCGGCCAGACGGACCTGACGATCCTCTCCAATTTCTCCGGACGAACCCGGCCACAGCTCGAATCCCTCGTCAGCAATCTGACGAACGTGGTCGCGCTCCGTACGAATGTCAATGATGGCGCCACGTTCGCCACGCTCGTTCGACACTGCCACGAGACGATCTTGGATGCCAGCACCCACCAGGAGGTTCCGTTCCACCTCATCGTGGACGTGCTCCAGCCGGACTGCACGGCCAGAACTTCCCCGCTGTTCCCGATCGGGCTCGCGCTGAACCCGAAGGAGGTGTTGCCGATCTCCCCGGTTCTGGGCGATACAGCCGTGGAGATGCTCGACGTCTCCGGAGACTACGCTTGCGACAACGTCAACCTCTCGATGTACGAGGGCGACGGCGGTGCAATGGATTTGCTAGTCGAGTACCCCACTGAACTCTTCGACGCCGACCGGATGGACCGGCTCCTCGGACACTGCCTGACCGCTCTCGCCCAAGGACTGGCCGAGCCGGACCAGGAGCGGCCGCTGTGGTGAGCAAGTCGTGAGCCGCCGGACCAGCGGTTCGTTGAGCCGCATGTCGAGAGTATTCGATGTAGATCACTGGTAGGAGTCGCTGTATGCGCGAGGAAGAGCGCTATCTCTTTGACCTGAACGGCTACATCGTCATCCGAGATGTGTTGACCCCGGAGGAGGTGCGCGCGCTCCGCTCGGAGGTGCGCACCGCCGGCATCGAGGAGGCTCTCGACACCCAGAAATATCTGCATGTCGGAATTCCACGCGAATACCAGGCCGATCCCGAATGGACCGGTCAGGATGGCTTCCGCTACTTGCCCGACTCCTTCATCCTCGACTGGGGGCCAGCGATGCGATCGTTGGTGGCGCATGCGAAGCTGGCGGTGTACTTGACCGCCATGCTTGGACCGGACTATCGGCTTGATCACTCCTACGGCGTCTTCTCCAGAGGTCGCACCTCACCGCACGTGCTGCACAACGGTGCGACACCTTTCAATCCCACAGAGATGTACCTGTACCGCGACGGAAGGATGCACAACTCGATGGTCGTCGTGCAGTTCGCCCTGACCGAGGTCGGCCCTGACGACGGCGGCTTCTGCTGCCTCCCCGGTAGCCATAAGGCGAACTTTCGACTGCCATCGGGCATGCCGCCTCTCGACGCGCTGGACAACGAGTGGAATACGCACGTGCGGCGAGTGGCGATGAGGCCCGGCGATGTTCTGATCTTCACGGAGGCGGTGACGCACGGGGCGATGGCGTGGCAGGGCGAAGAGGATCGCATGGCATTGTTGTTCAAGTACTGCCAGGGCGCGCTGCAGTGGGAGAAGAGGTCGCCGCTCGTCTCCGGCGAATACTCGTGGAATCCTACCGAGAGCCGCGTCCTGACCGGTCCGTACACGGGAGGCCGACCGCCGGTGCTGGCCGAGGATGAGCAGTGCGTGATCTAGCCTGTCGGGATCGTCCGGCCGCATCGGGCAGGCCCGTACCGGCGGAGAGAATGGCGCTACCTGGACCCGGGCTGTGCGTCGTCACGACGATACATGTCCTTGCGCGCGGGCTCCGGTGGGAGGCGATGCGCCGCTGGTGCCCGCGACGGGCCGGTCGGTGCGGATGGGCGGGCACATCAGCGACGAAGACGACGAACAGTGCGGGTTCCCTGTCGTGCTGGCCCAGCGGGGCGCAATGTCACTTCCTTTAAAGATCATGTTGGTGGTGGCTGGAGTGGCGACCGCCGCTCCACCCGGATGAAGATCAACAAGTAGCGCGGGCCGAGAGGGTGCCGGAGAGTCTCTCGCCAACGATCGTGTCGTAGGCAACTCCGTCCCAGTGGATCCGGCTCGGCCAGGTTCGCTCTTGGTCGTCCAGGCGCCCACTCGACCATGAGCGAGGTTCAACCCTCCCTCGAGCGAGGCAGGCGCATCCGCACCTCGTGCCCCACGGACGCCCGCTCCAGGTCAATCGCCAGCTCTAGGCGTCAGGAGCGGCGCCTCCATCCATCGCACCGGAGCTGGCCGAGGTGCCGTTGATGGCGCCGACGCCGGGAGCGGCCACGCCGCCGAACTCGGCCGGGCCCGCGTTGAGGGCGTCGCCCGACACACGGGCCGTATCGGCGCCGGCTTCGGTGCCGGGGGCCGCACCCCCGTCGAGGACCATCACGGCTGCCGCGGCCTCGGGAGCAGCCGCAACCATCGCGGCAGACGACGGGATCGTGACCTGAGGGGCTGGGCTGTCGGTGTCGATGGTGATGCGCATGCTGGGTCTCCCTCAGAGCCGGGCGTAGCGGGCTTCGACCTGCACCGAACTGGCGGTGAGGTTCTTGACGGTGATCCAGTAGGTGACGTGCGACGTGTCGGCCCGTTCGATGGCGACGTCCCAGTCGATCTGGGCTGCCCCGGTGCGGGCCGTGGTCGGCATGACCTCCCACAGCACATGCTGGGTGGCGGGCCAGTTGAAGGTGAACCAGCGCTGGGTCTGGTTGGGGTTGAGGGTTCCTCGGAACTGCACTCCGGTGACCATGGTTCCTACCTCGTCATTCTGGGTTGATTGTGGTGGGGCGGGGTCCGGGACGAGGCCGGCGTCAGGCGCTGCGGCCGAGCACCGAGTAGCGCCCCTCGAAGGTGAGGGGTGCGTTGGTCAGGTTGGTGACGGTGAGCCAGTAGGTGATCCGGTTGCCCGAGGCCCGTTCGATAGCGACATCCCAACTGACTTGGGCAGCCCCGTTACGCACCGTGGTGGGCAACATCCACCACTCCACCCACTCCCACTCGGACCAGTTGAAGGTGAACCACCGGCCGGTGGCGTTGGGGCCAAGCGATCCGGTGAACTGCACCCCGACCCGGGGGTAGGTGCGGTTGGGCCAACTCGGCACCACGCAGGCCCCCGCCGAGTCGGACCAGAACGACTGGACGGTGACACCGTCGCGGACCTCGGTGGAGGAGCAGATGTCACCGATCTCGCACCAGCCCACCTGGCTGCAGGTGCCGGCCACACCGAGGAAGGCGCCCCCCTCGGGATCGGTGGCGGTCTCGACGATCTCGTGAGCGATGATCGTGGTGATCCGGTCGAGGTTGCCGCTGTTGGTGATCCAGGCGAACGGGACCCGCTGGCTGCCCCGCAAGCCGTAGGTGTGCTCACCGATGAAGCTGGTGTTCGACGAGTTGACGCCCTGCGGCATGATCACCATGTAGAGCGTCTGGTTGTCCACGTCGGGAGTGGGCAGGGTGCCGGCAGTGATCTGGCCGTTGACGAAACTCCAGACCTGGGCATCGGTGAAGCCGGCAGGCGGGTTGCTGGACGTGATCGTGGTGGCGCCTCGCAGGAAGCCCCGGCCGATACCCCGGTACTCGTCGAGGCCGGTGAGAAGGGGACCCCGGACCATGGTGCCCACGGCGTTGGTGATGGCGGCGGGACTGGGATTGGGGACGGGCGCGGTGCTCGTCCAGGCGGTGCCCCAGTAGATGAGCTGGACCTGAATGACCTGGACGACCTTGCCGCCGTTGTCAACGAACTTGGTGGTGGCGGCGCCGGCCATGGCGGCCAGCGACGTGGCGTCGGTGGACAGGGCTTCGCAGTCGCAGCCGGCGAGGTCTTCGGCCAGCACGCCCCCGCCGTGGATCACCACCTCCTCCGCTTCCGGGATGGTGACCGTTGACGGGTCGGCTCTCTTCGTACTCGGCATCCCTACACCTCCGTGGGTAGACGCCAGAAGGAGAGCCGCACCGGTGGCGTAGATACATGCGACGGGAGGGCGCCCACCGTCGGCGGTCGGGGCTTGACCTTCGAGCCCAGTCAACGGAATAGCGTGACGGTGCGGGCACCTACCGCGCCGGTCCCCACCCCCAGCGCCGCCAGTGGCAGAGCTGGAGCAGTAGCGGAACAGATGCTGCAGAAGAGGCTCACCTCGTCGCCCTGCATCACCTCGGCGGCACACCAGCGCTGAGCTGGCCGAGCTGTTCTCCATCGCACGGTCCACGGTGAACCGCGCGATCGACGTGCCGCCGCGACACCCCGATGAAGGTCAACAATGACGCCCGGCCGTAGAAGGCGCCGGCGGATGTCTCGCGAACGATCGTGTCTCGACACCTCTTGCAGCTTTGAACTCAGTCCCGTCGCCCGTGGGACGCGGCGTTCGCTTGGTTCCGACGAGGTCGTAGTCACGGACCGTGCGCTGGGCGGGCGTTCTGGCGGCGCGCAGCCGCGCCCCGTCCTTTCTCCTACGTGGGCTGCAGGACGAGCAGGACCAGGTTGCTGCTCCACTGACAGGCGGGCGACCGCGACGTATCCGCCGGTTATGAGCCACAGCGAGCCTTCCGCGCTACGAGGAGCCGCTGGGGCGGGAACGTCGCGGGCGCACGGGAGGTGCTGACCTGCAGGCCGGCCGCGCGCAGCCGGGGCGCGTACTCCTTCTCGACGTGCGCGAGGTCGGAGATGACCAGGGTGCCACCGGGGCGCAGGAACCTCACCGCCTCGTCGAGGGCGGCGGCCCGGTCGGCGGCCTCACTGAGGTTGTGTATGCACAGCGAGGACAGCACCACGTCGGCGGACCCGTCCGGGAGGCCCGTCGCCCGAACATCGGTGCGGTGGACCTGCACGCGGTCCGTGACACCCACGATTCGGATGTTCCGGTTTAGCCGTCCCAGCCCGTTGCCCGACAGGTCCTTGCCCACGAACAGGTCGACGGCGTGGACGGTCCCGGTCGTCCGCAGCGCGGCACCGAGCGCGAGCAGACCCCCGCCGGCCCCGAGGTCGACGACGTCCTCATCGCCGCGCCAGCCCACCTGGTCCAGCACGAGGTCCCGCAGCCGCAGCTTCCCGGTGGTCACGTACCGCAAACCCAGGAACGCGGGCACCCCAGGTGCGAGCGCCGCGACGCCCGCGACGAGCCGCAGCCGCGGCACCGCCACCGCGGCGGTGGCCAGCAAGGCAGAAGCCCCGGTCAGCCCCACCACGTAGGGCCAGCCGTCGACGCCGTACCGCGGACGGCTCACAGCCCGAGACCGGTTGCTGCAGAAGCAGCAGGGAGCACTCATCGAGTGGACCGAGGGGACGATGCCCCCACGATCGAAATCGCACTGGACTGATCGGCCGCCGTTGCCCCCGGTGTCGCCGCGGGCTCGGATGCCGCGGTCTGCTTTGCGGAGCGCTGTACTACGGTCATAATCATCCGATCTGCTCACACTAGTCTGGACAGAGTAGATTGCTCGGAAGTTAGCATGGCCCGATGGCCGGGGATGCGCGACTGTTCGTCCTGGCGACGATGGACCGCCTGGGTGAGGCCCATGGCCACGAGGTCCTGCGTGAGGCCGCGGTCGACCGGATGGAGACCTGGGCCCACGTCTCCCAGGGCGCGCTCTACTCTGCGCTGCGCAAGTGCGAGAGCGACGGTCTCGTGGAGCAGGTCCGGACCGAGCAGGTCGGCCGCTTCCCGACCCGGACGGTGTACCGGCTCAGCGACGGTGGACGACTCGCGTTGGACGCGGCCCGGACAGCGGCGTGGGCCCGGGTGGGACTGGCCCCGGACCCGTTCGACCTCGCGCTGAGCGTCTCAGACGGCCTGGACCCCACCGCGCTGCGCGCGGTGCTGCAGCGGCGCCTCGCGGACTACACCCAGGCCCTGACCGAGCTCCGTAGCCAGTTCGCCCTGCTCGAGCACCGCCTGGAGCCGACCGCCCGGGCGGTCTTCACCCACGTCGTCCTGCGGCACGAGACCGAGGTGGCCTGGCACCAGCAGCTGCTGGCTCAGGTCGGTTCCTTCGGCACCCCCCGGCCACCCACCCCGCCCGCCCAGCACGCAGACGCGCACGCGGACGGGGCCGGTGGCGACGACGGGGATGGGGCTGCGGGGTGACCGCCGACGACCGTTTCGAGCGGGTCACCGTGACCTCCCAGGCCGAGCTCCACCGGTGGCTGGAGCAGCACCACGACCAGGAGCCGGCCATCTGGCTCGTGACCTACAAGAAGGCCGTCCCGGACAGGTACGTCCCCCGCGAGAAGGTCCTGGACGAGCTGATCGCGTTTGGCTGGTGCGACGGCGCGCAACGCCGCGTCGACGACCAGCGGGTCGCCCAGCTCGTCAGCCCCCGACGCACCCAGCCCTGGGCCAAGAGCTACAAGGACCGCGCGGACCGGCTCACCGCGGAAAAGCAGATGCACCCGGCCGGCCTGGCGTCCGTCGAGACGGCGAAGGCCACCGGGATGTGGGATGCCATGAACGACGTCGACGCCCTCCTCGTGCCTGAAGACCTTGCCGCCGCGCTCGCCGCGACGCCACCGGCCGCCGACTACTTCGCGGCGTTCCCGCCCTCGACGCGGCGCAACATCCTGCGGTGGATCGCCTCCGCCCGGACCGAACCCACCCGCGCCAAACGGATCGACCGCACCGCCACCGACGCCCAGCACAACGTCCGCGTCAACAGCCACGGCTGAGCAGCCGCACAGCCGGTCAGGACCGGGCGACCGACTGCGCGAGCCACCGGCTGCCCAGGTACCCAGGGACGAAGTACGGCAGGGGAAAGGGCCTCAGCAGATGGCGGACGAATTCCTGACCACCGAGCAGGTCCGCCGTTACGGCCGCTACACCGCCGAACCTGACCCCGGTCAGCTGGCCCGGTACTTCTACCTCGACACCTTCGAGGACGCCGCACTGACGATCAACAAGTGCATCGCGTCCCGAGCGGCCGCAAACGAGTTCAGGCTGATGCGCGTCAGGTGTTTCCTGACGACATGGACGACTGGGTCGAACTCGCTCTCACAGCCGACGTGACGGCGGCCGGCGCCGCGGTACAGGTTGCGGCCGTCAGCGAAGCGGGCATGCAGGCGCACGCACTGTTGGGCCAACCACCGGTCCCGGGCAGCATCGAATGGCACGCAGAGGAGGGCACCGCTGTACCTGTGCAGCGTGAGCGAGCGTGGCAGCTGCTGCAGCTGCGGATCGGCCTTGCAGCAGGCATGGATCCGATCCCGGTGCTGATCGGCCTCCGCAACCACGGTGCGACATGGGAGGAGATCGCCCGTGCCGCCGGCGAAACCCGGCAGTCTGCGCACGAACGCTGTACTTGCGACCGGTAGCCGCCGGTGGCACGGCGCGGAGGCGGTCGCCCCGGAGCCGAGTCCTTCGCGCTCGTCGCTGCTCCCGTGAGGCCGCCTCAGCTCGAGCCGGTCGTAGAGCGCGAACCGGTTGAGCGTCAACACCACCCCGATCGCTCTCCCGTACTCCGCTGCCGCAACGACGGTCCCACGGTACGAGAGGTAGGTCCCCGTGTACGGCACGAGCGCGATCAGCAGCCACAGCCCGTGGCGCGCAAGAAACACGGCTGTGAGCACCGTCGCGACGAGCGAGACGATCGTCATGCGGGCGGCGAGGTCGAGCTGTGAGCGTTGGTCGTCGAGGTATTCGACATCGGCAGAAGTAGCGACGCTGACGAGGAACGGCATGGCGATCACGGCGTCCAGCTCGTATCCGGCGCCTGCAGCCCGCTCGTGATGGCGCAGCGCGTTACCGAGCCGCGTGGGCATGAAGGCTTGGCGGGCTGCCGGGTAGTCGGTGGTAGCCCGGCCGAACTCGTCCGCGTCGGCAACGAGCAAGTCTATTTCCGCCTGGATCGCCGCCTTGTCCGCACCGGGCTGTCTGCGTTGTCGATTCAGTCGCTCGATCTCCTGACCGATCGTCCGATGTCGTAGTCTGAGTGCCTCGACGCGGCGCCAGTGGGCCGCGGTGCGCGCCCGTGCGGCCTGCCGAACGAGATCGCCGGTCCCCCAGTAGCCCTCGAGGAACTGCACGAACGCGTACTGCAGCGGATGCAGTAGTACGCCCAGAGCGATCGCGGCGAGAACGAGGTCCCCGCGGCCGCACCGGCGCCCTGTGGTTGCTGCCCGCTGTCGCGATCGTTCTTGCGGCGGTTGCCGGCCAACTGATGGGCGTCGCCGGTGTCTTGCTTGTCGCCGGAGCCGTCGTCGCGGTCGGCGGGTTCTGGTTCGCCGATGCCGTCGGGTCGCGGTGCTGTTCGGATGGCAGGGTGGGAGAAGCCTCGCCGGTGCGATCGCGCCCGGCGTGGTGTTGACCAAGGTATCGCTGGTCGACGCGAACCTGCGGGGCGCAGACCTGCGTGGGGCGGATCTCCAGAACGCCGACCTGCGCGGTACCTGCTTCGCGGGCGCCGACCTGACCGGCGCCCGGCTTACCGGCGCACGGATCGACGGGGCCACCTTCGACACGCCGCCGTCGTCGGCAGCCGACGTGACGGGCACGGCGGCGGACTCGACCAAACCGGCACCTTCCTGCGTGGCGCGCTGAGGCCCGCCGGGCGCTCACCGCCACATGGGTCACCGCAGCCCAGCCGATCAGGTGTCGTCCGACGCGCGCGGCCCCACAACCGACGGACGAGACCCGCCTCCGACTTCCCGTCTAACCGTTGATGGCCATAGGCGTCCACAGGCAGGTGCTGGCGATCGCTGCCCACATTCTGCCCACATCGCAAGCAAGAGGCCCTTTCGCATAATCTGCGAAAGGGCCTCTGGCCTGGTACTTCGGTGGTAGCGGGGGTAGGATTCGAACCTACGACCTCTGGGTTATGAGCCCAGCGAGCTACCGAGCTGCTCCACCCCGCGCCGCTGTTGTTCTGTTGTGTCTACGACAGTACACCGGCCCGAAACCTGCCCGCAGCGGGGGGTACCCCTCCCGCCGCAGGCAGGTCACGCAGATCAGCCGCCCGGAGTGGCCGGTGCAGGGCCCGCGCTGGCCGACTGGAACTGCTTGACGGCCGCGTCCAGCGCCGAGAGCGCCGCACCCTGTGCCGTGAAGTCACCCGACTGCTGTGCCGACTTCAGTTGCGTCAGCGCACTCTGGATCGCGGCTGCGGCCGCGGCCACGGCGGGGTTGGCCGATCCCCCTCCGGCCGACGGCGTGGTGGGTGTGGTCGGCGTCGTGCCCGGGGTCGGCGTGGCGCCTGCGCCCGCGCCCGCGCCGAAGAGCTCGTCGAGCGCCTTGGACAGGCTGGGGTCGTAGCCGATCTTGTCGCCGTACGAGACGAGGACGCGGGCCAGCTGCGGGTAGGAGGACTCCTGTCCCGTCCGCTCGATGTAGATCGGTTCGACGAACAGCAGCCCGCCCGCGACGGGCAACGTCAACAGGTTGCCGTACTGCACCTGGCTCTGCCCGCTCCGGGACAGCAACCCGATGTCCTGGCTCACGGCCGGCGACCCGACGAAGGCCGTCTGGACCTGTTGTGGACCTCGGGTCTGCGTGTCCGAGGGCAACTGCAGCACCGTGATCTGTCCGTACGTCTGCGGATCGGAGCTGGCCGACACGTACGCGGACATGATCTGCCGGTTGTTGAACACGAGCGCGCTCGTGATCTGGAACGACGGCGTCGACGCGCCCTGCGCGCCGGGTTGCCCGGCCAGCACGTAGTAGGGCGGCTGGGCCGCATCGGCACCCGTGCCCGCCTGCACCGTGGGGTCGGACGGGACGTCCCAGAAGGACACTCCCCCGTAGAACTCGCTCGGGTTGTCGACGTGGTAGCGGGTGAGCAGCTCGCGCTGCACCTTGAACTGGTCCTCCGGGTAGCGGAAGTGCGAGCGCAGGCTCGCGCTGATCGCCGACGCCGGCTTGACGGTGTCCGGGAACGCCTTCATCCACGTCTTGAGGACGGGGTCCTTCTCGTCGAAGGCGTACAGCGAGACGGAGCCGTCGTAGGCGTCGACGGTGGCCTTCACCGAGTTGCGCAGGTAGCTCACCTGCTGGTCGGGCTGGCGCTGGGCCAGGCCCTGCTGGGCGTCGGCGGTCGCCTCCCCGAACGGCACCTGCTGCGCGTACGGGTAGTTCTGCAGCGTGGTGTAGCCGTCGACGACCCACGTCAGCCGCCCGTCGATCACGGACGGGTACGGGTCCGAGTCGGTGGTGAGCCACGGCGCCACCTGCTTGACCCGGTCCGCGGGGTCACGCACGTACATGATCTTCGAATCGGCGTTGATGGAGTTGTTGAACAGGATGTTCTGCTCGCCGTAGTGCAGCGCGAACGCCAGCCGGTTGATGAAGCTGCCGACGGGCACGCCGCCCTTGCCCGTGTAGGTGTAGTTCTGGGTGTCCGAGTCGTACTCGCGGGGAGTCGCGCCCTGGCCGGCCCCGACGATCGAGTACCCCTGACCGTCGCTGGTGAGCAGCTCGCCGTAGTACACCCGCGGCTCGGCGATCTTGAGGCTGTTCGGGACGCTGGACTGGTTGGTGTTGGTGTCGATCGACGTGAAGTTCGGCAGCCCGCCCTGACCGCCGGTGTCCTCCAGCGCGGCGTTCACCTGGTTGGCCGGAGCCACCACGAAGCCGTTGCCATGGGTGTAGACGAGGTGCCGGTTGATCCAGTCGGTCTGGTTGCCGATGAGGCCGGCCGCGTTGAGCTCGCGCGCCGCGACGATGTAGTCCAGGACCTTGCCGTTGTTGTCGGCGTAGCGGTCGATGTCCAGCTTGGACGGGAAGCCGTAGAACGTGCGGCGCTGCTGGAGCTGCGTGAACGTGTCGGAGATCTTCGCCGGGTCGAGCAGCCGGATGTTGGGCACCGTGGCGGTGTCGTTCCGCACCGCGCTGGGCGTGGCCTGCGACGTGCCGCTGAACGGCACCTCCGTGACCCTGTCCGGCCCGATGCCGAACGCCGCACGCGTGGCCTCGATGTTGTTCTGGATCGGCACCGACTCGCGCACGTTGGCGTTGGGCGCCACCACGAACTGCTGCAGCACCTGTGGCCAGGCCGCGCCGATCAGCACGCTGGAGAGCACCAGCAGGACCGTTGCGATCGCGGGCAGCTGCAGGTTGCGCCGGAACACCGCCGCGAAGAACGCCGCCGCGCAGATGATGGAGATGAACAGCAGGATCAACTTGGCCGGCATCACCGCGTTGAGGTCGGTGTAGGTGGCGCCGTAGAAGATGCCCGAGTTGCGGTCGGAGAACAGCAGCTCGAACCGGTCGAAGTAGTACGCGACGGCCTTGAGGAGCACGAACACCCCGGCGAGGACGGCCAGCTGGGCGCGGGCCGCACCCGAGACCTGGCCGGCGCGGCCGGTGAGCCGGATGCCGCCGAAGATGTAGTGCGTGACCAGCGCCACCACGAAGCTGATCGCCACGGCGACGAACAGCCAGTCCAGCACGAACCGGTAGAACGGCAGCTGGAACGCGTAGAAGCCGACGTCGATGTTGAACACCGGGTCGGCCACGCCGAACGGCGTGGAGTTGAGGAACATCTGGACCAGCTGCCAGTTGCCCTGCGCCGCGAGTCCCGCGATCACCCCGATCACCACCGGGATGCCGATACCGAACAGCCGCAGCCGCTGGATGATCAGCGTGCGGTAGCGCGCGATGGGATCCTCGGGGCCGGTGACCGGCACGAACACCGGCCGGGACCGGTAGGCGATCCAGAGCGCCAACGCCACGAGACCGCCGATGAGCAGGCCACCGATGAGGAAGAGCAGCACATGCGTGAACAGCACCGTGCTGAACACGCTGCGGAAGCCGACCTCACCGAACCACAGCCAGCTGACGTACTGATCGAGCAGGCGGGATCCACCGAGCAGCAGCAGCACGACGATTCCCGCCACCACGAGCAGGATCCGGGTACGGCGGGTCAATGTCGGTGATCCCACCGGGGGCCGCATGGCCACAAGGCACGCTCCAGTGTTTCGGGGGTAGGGCGCCCCCGCCGGCGGTGCGGCGGCGCGCCCTGCCTTCCCAACTCTACGGACGGGGTGTGGGGTTCCCGTTCGGGCCCCGAATGTACGATTTTCGCTTTCAGCAGGTCGTGACGGGCCGATCGGCGCGCATCGCGTCCAGCGCGGTGAGCGCGTCGCCCAGCGTGGCCACCCGCACGAGCTGGAGCCCCTCGGGCGCGTGCGCCGCCGCCTCCTCGCAGTTCCTGGCCGGTACCAGGAACGTGGTGGCGCCCGCCGACCGCGCCGCCATCATCTTGAACGGGATGCCCCCGATCGGCCCGACTGTCCCGGCGTTGTCGATCGTGCCGGTCCCGGCGACGAAACGGCCGCCGGTCAGCTCACCCGGGGTCAGCTTGTCGATCACCGCGAGGGTGAACATCAACCCGGCCGACGGGCCGCCGATGTCGCCCAGGCTGATCGTGATGTCACCGCCCTGCGGCTCGATGCCCGGACGCACCCCGAGCAGGCCCTGCGGACGGTCCGGGCTGGCGCCCAGCACCACGGTCGCGTCGCCGGGCCTGCCGCCGCGGGTGTAGGTGATCCGCACCGACTGTCCGGGCCTGGTGCCCGACAGGGCGTCCGCGACCGCCTGCGGGGTGGCCACCGCCGTGCCGGCCACGGTGACCAGCTGGTCGCCCTTCTGCAGCAGGCCCGCGGCCGGCGAACCGGGTGTGAGGTCCGCAACGACCGCCCGGGTCGGCAGCTTCAGGTCCATCAGCGCGGCCACCTCGGCGTTGGCCTCGGAGGCCGAGAAGTCGTCGGAGTTCTGCTGCTGCACCTGCGCGTCGCTCTTGTCCGGCGGGAAGACGGTGTCGCGCGGCACCACCTGGTGGTCGGCCGCCCCCCAGTAGCCCAGGGCGGAGAACAGGGTGAGCCGGTCGGTGACCGACACCGTGGTCATGTTGAGGTGCCCGGCCGTGGGATAGGTCGGCAGCCCGGCGACGGCGATGACCTGCGTGCCGTCCACCGCTCCGAGCGTGTCGTACGTCGGGCCGGGGCCCAGCGCCACCATCGGCACCGGCAGGGTCGCCCCGAGCACGCCGAGCGCCAAGGCCAGCAGGCCTGCGGAGACGACGGTCCACGTGCGGCTCTTCACGACAGGAGCCTATGGGGAGCCTGTGTGAGGTGCTCGTACGGTGCGGGATCACGGTGAGCGAACACCTCAACCGCGATGCCACGCGTACCGTGGGGGCATGAGCGACACCCCGTTCGGCTTCGGGCCCGCTGACCGCGATCGTGATGACGACAGGAACCCCGAGCGCCCCTCGGGCGACGGTCCACAGGATCCCTTCGGCTTCGGCGACATCCCCGGCATGCCCGCAGGTGGCTTTCCCGGGATGCCCGGGATGCCCGGCGGCGCGGGCGGGTTCGACGTCAGCCAGCTCGGGCAGATGCTCACGCAGCTCGGTCAGATGCTGAGCCAGGCGCAGAACACGGGAGGCGGGCCGGTCAACTACGACCTGGCCGCGCAGCTCGCGCACCAGCGCCTCGCCGGCACCACGTCGTCGCTCACCGGCGGCCAGCGCGCCGCGGTGACCGACGCGGTGCGGCTCGCCGAGCTCTGGCTCGACGCCGCCACCGACTTCCCGGCGGGCGCCACCGAGATCAAGGGCTGGTCCGCCACGGAGTGGGTCGACGCCAGCATGCCGACCTGGAAGCGGCTGTGCGATCCCGTCGCCCGGCGCGTCGCGGCGGCCTGGGTGGAGGGGCTGCCCGAGGAGGCGCGCGCCGTCGCCGGGCCGATGATGGCGATGATGGGTCAGATGGGCGGGCTCGCGTTCGGCAGCCAGCTCGGCAACGGGCTCGCGCAGCTCGCCGCGGAGGTGCTGTCCTCCACCGAGATCGGCATTCCCGTCGGGCCGGATCGCGTCGCCGCGCTGCTGCCGGAGAACATCGAGAAGTTCACCAAGGACCTCGATCGCCCCGCCGGTGAGGTGCTGCTGTTCCTCGCCGCGCGCGAGGCCGCCCACCAGCGGCTGTTCGCCCACGTCGGCTGGCTGAAGGAACGGTTGCTCGGCGCCGTGGAGCAGTACGCGCAGGGCATCCGCGTCGACACCTCCCGCATCGAGGAGCTGGCCCGCGGCGTCGACCCGTCCAACCCCGCGGCCATCGAGGAGGCCATGCAGGGCGGGCTGTTCGAGACGGAGACCACGCCCGAGCAGAAGGTCGCGCTGGCCCGGCTGGAGACGCTGCTCGCGCTCATCGAGGGCTGGGTGGACGCCGTGGTGGCCGAGGCCGTCGGCGACCGTCTCCCCGGCGCCGAGGCGATGCGGGAGACGTTGCGGCGGCGCCGCGCGTCCGGTGGCCCGGCCGAGCAGACGTTCGCCACGGTGGTGGGGCTGGAGCTGCGCCCGCGCCGGCTCCGCGACGCCGCCGAGCTGTGGCGCCTGCTGGGCGAGCAGCGCGGCACCGCCGGACGGGACGCGCTGTGGGCCCACCCGGACCTGATCCCCTCGGCCGACGACCTCGACGACCCCGCCGCCTTCGTGGCTCGCGACGAGGCGAGCGACCCCATCGCCGAGCTGGAGAAGCTCGCGAACGAGACCGCGCCCGAGGACCCCGAGGAGCCGAAGGACCAGTAAGGACGACCCCGGCCCGGTGATCGGCGGGTCCGGACCGTGGGCCGTGGGATCCACGGCTCCGCGTCCCCGACGGCCGATCATGCAGTGTGGCCGCCCGGGCGGCCCCGTCAGGCGATCTCTTCGGCCGCCTCGGGTGGCTCGTCGCCGTCCAGCCCGACGAAGCCCAGGCCGGCCGCGGCCGAGAGCCCTTCCAGGTAGCCCATGGCCCGCTCGGTGCGCGGGTAGTGGCGAACCCACGCCCAGAACTTGGCGTCATGCCCGGGTTCGAGCAGGTGGGTCAGCTCGTGCACGAGCACGTAGTCGACGACCCACGCGGGTGCGTCCCGCAGCCGCTCGCTGATGCGGATGGTGGCGTCGGCGGGAGTGCACGACGCCCAGCGTGTGCGCATCGGCGGCACCCACCGCACCGTCTTGGGGACGGCCTTGCCCTTCAGGTAGCGGCGGGAGAGCTCGGTGCTGCGGCTGAGGAGGGCGTCGTCACCGGTGCGTGCGGGGGACCGGCGGCGGGCCTCGCTGCGTTCCAGCCTGCGGACCATCTCGTCCACCCAGCGGCGTTCTTCGGACTCGCTCATCCAGCCGGGAATGAAGACGATCACGGTGTCGCCCTCGCGGCGAGCGCTGACCATGCGCCGGCGGCGATCACTGCGTCGGACCTCGACGACCGAGGGGTGCGCCATCGGTCCAGCTTAGTCCCCGGCCACCTCGTCACGGCCCCACCCCGACCGAGAACGACCGGAGTTGTCCACAAGGTGGAGGCCCTGTGGACAACTCCGCGCACGCCACGTCCGACCCGTGCACGATCAGGCGCATGCCCTCCGTCCTCCCAGCCGCGGTCTGCCTGCCGCCTCATCACACCGTCGTCCCGCTCGGTCCCGACGCCCGGTTGCTCGGCCTCGATCCGTCCACCGCTGTGGCGATCGACGGGCTCCCCCCGCCGCTGGCCGAGATGCTCGACGAGCTGCACCCCGCGGCGCAGGCGCACCTGCTCGTCGCCCGCGCGGTCGAGCGCGGGGCCACCCCCGCCGCGGCCGAGGCGCTGCTGTGCCGGCTGGTCGATGCCGGGGCGCTGATCGACGCCGCTGCCGCAGGCAGGCGCGCGGAGCGGCGATCCGCGAGCGCGGTCGTGGTCGCCGGGCGCGGCCCGCTCGCGGTCGGCATCGTCACCGGACTCGTGCTGGCCGGGATCGGCGCGGTGCACACCGACACCGGCGGCGAGGTCCGCTCGTCGGATCTGGGCACCGGCTACCTCGACGCGGATCACGGCCGGGATCGGCTCGTCGCCACACGGGACGCGGTGCGCAGGCTCGTCCCGGGCGCCCGCACCGACCCACCACCGCTGCGGCTCGTGCCCGATCTCGTGGTGCTGGCCGATGAGTGCCCGCAGCCGGCACGGCTCGCCGCGCTGCACAGCGAGGTGGTCGCCCACCTGCCGGCCCGCCTGCGCGATGGGATCGGCATCGTCGGGCCACTGGTACTGCCCGGTCGCTCCGCGTGCCTCAGCTGTGTGGAGCTGCACCGGAGCGCCTGCGATCCCGAATGGTCGGTCGTGGCCGCGCATCTGGTGGGCCGCAGCGGCCGGGCCGACCCGAGCTGTGTCGCCGCCACGGCCGGCCTCGCCACGGCGCAGGCGCTCGCCGCCGTCGACGGCATGGGTGGAGGCCCGGCGCCCGCCGTACTCGACGCCACCCTGGAGCTCAACCTCGCGGCCGGCGAGCTGGTTCGGCGCGTCTGGACGGCGCGTCCCGAGTGTCGATGCCGGGCCGCGCCACCCGAAGGTGGGTCTCGCCACGCAGGTGCGACGAGCGAAGTGGTACCGGATGGGGACACAATCATGGGGTGAGTGATATTCCGCGGCGCACCGCCGCCCGAACGGCGAAGCTCGCCAGCCTCCCCCTCGGGGTGGCGGGCCGCGCCGTCGGCGGGTGGGGTCGCCGGCTGGCGGGCGGCGACAGCGAGCAGATCTCGGCTCAGCTGATGGCCAAGAGCGCGGAGCAGCTGTTCGCCGTGCTGGGCGAGCTCAAGGGCGGGGCCATGAAGTTCGGCCAGGCCCTGAGCGTGTTCGAGGCCGCCATCCCCGATGAGTACGCGGCGCCGTTCCGGGAGTCTCTGGTCAAGCTCCAGTCGTCTGCGCCCCCGATGCCGGCCGCCGATGTGCACCGGATGCTCGCCGAGCAGTTCGGCCGTGGCTGGCGGGCCCGTTTCCGGGAGTTCGACGAGACGCCGGCCGCGGCGGCCAGCATCGGGCAGGTGCACCGGGCGGTGTGGCGCGATGGCCGCGACGTCGCGGTCAAGGTGCAGTACCCCGGCGCGGAGGAGGCGCTGCGGTCCGATCTGCGGCAGCTGTCGCGGATGAGCCGGGTCATGCAGCCGCTCGTGCCGGGCCTGGAGATCAAACCCCTGATCGCCGAGCTGCGCGACCGGATGGAGGAGGAGCTCGACTACCGCGACGAGGCCGAGCACCAGCGGGTCTTCGCCGAGGCGTTCGACGGCGACGAGATGGTCAAGGTGCCACGCGTGGTGGCGTCGGCCCCCAAGGCGATGGTGTCGGAGTGGGTCACCGGCCGGAAGTTGTCGGACGTGATCGCCAACGGCACGCAGGACGAGCGCGATTCCGCGGCCGCCCTGCTCTCGGAGTTCCTGTACTCCTCGCCCGCGCGGGTCGGGCTGCTGCACGCCGATCCGCACCCCGGCAACTTCCAGCTGCTCGACGACGGCCGCCTGATGGTCATCGACTACGGCGCCGTCGCCCGGCTCCCGGACGGTCTCCCCCGGCCGCTGTCGCAGATGGTGCGGCTCGCCCTGGAGAAGCGCTCGGAGGACCTGCTCGCGCTGCTCCGCCGCGAGGGCTTCGTGCGCGCGGGCTCCGACCTCGCCGCGGAAGAGGCCGAGGCGTACCTCTCCCCGTTCACCGAACCGCTGGAGACCGAGACGTTCCGGTTCAACCGACGCTGGCTGCAGAGCCAGGCCGAGCGGGTCGGCGATCTGCGCAGCCCCCAGTTCCACACCGGTCGCGAGCTCAACCTGCCGCCCCAGTACCTGCTCATCCACCGGGTCACGATGGGCACGCTGGGGGTGCTGTGCCAGCTCGATGTGGACGTGCCGCTCCGCGGGATCGTCCAGCACTGGCAGCCGTGGATCTTCGACGCCGAGGACGAGTCGGCCGGCCGGCACTCCTGATCCCCGGACACCCCGGGTCACGGTCCTGAGCGCACGCCGACGGCGCCCCGGTCCGGAGGACCAGGACGCCGTCGGTCTGGAATGCAGCGCCCCCAGAACGGGGTGTCCGACCTGAGCGGGGCGTCAGACCGCGCTGCGGAGCCCGGCCACTGCACCGCGGGCTCGGACGCCGGCGCGTGCCCGCTCGGCCCGCCGGGTGGCGAACCGGGCCAGCACCGCCCAGCGGTGGCCCGCGTTCAGGCTGCGGGCGAGGGCGTACTCACGTGCGGCCTGTTCGGCCTCCCGCTGTCGGGATCTGGCCAGTGCTTCGTGGAGCAACATCGTGGTTCCTTCGCGGTCGGCGGGCGTGACGATCACGGGCGCGAACGTCGGGGCGGGAATGAAGTCGGTCATCGGATCTCCTGGTCAGCAGGGGCTCTCACGGAGCCAACGGGCGGGTGGTTCAGGCCGGGACGGCCGCGAGCGCGCGGTCGCGGGCCAGGTCGGCCTTGCTCGGGCGGCCACGAGGCCTCTTGCGCGGGATGATCACCCCGCGCTCGAAGATCTCTCCGCCCCAGACCCCCCACGGCTCCCCCCTGCGGAGTGCTCCGGCCAGGCAATCGGCCTGGATCGGGCACTCCCCGCAGAGCGCCTTGGCCCGCTCCAACTCGCGCGGAGCCTCGGCGAACCACAGGTCGGCGTCGCCGGAGCGACACGGCAGGTCCAGCCCGGCACCGGGTGCGGCGTCGAGCAGGAACCCCAGTCCGTCGGCCTGGTCGCCGCCGAACTGTTCGTCGGGACAGATCACTCCGCCGTCCAACGGAACTGATCGGACTAACACTTCTACCTCCTGAGAGATGTGGTCAGGCAGGACAAACACCGTGCTGGACAACAAAAAAGGCCGCGGATCCCGGTGAGGGGGTCCGCGGCCTTCGATCGGGCCGGTAGCTGGTCGCCTATAGACGGCGACGCTTCCGAGCGGACACACCTGTGCTGTTGTCGGTCGTGCTGACGCCGAGAGCCACCGCGAACGGCCGCTTCAACTGCCACCCGGACGTCACACTCTCGATGTGGAGACGGGTGCCCGTGATACGTCCGGCGTACGTCGTGGTTGTGATCATCTGGGCACCCCCTTCGAGGGCTCGGTCGTGCGAGGCACACCGCGGCTGCGGCTCGTCCTGAACGAGGTTAGGGACACCCCCCGGGGGTGCACAACCCATTTACGGAGTAGTTCGCGAGTCAATCTCCGTCGGCGACGAGCGCCAGCACGGCCGCGCCGTACCGGTCCAGCTTGTGGGCCCCGATCCCGGGGATGCCGACGAGTGCCGATCGGTCGGCCGGGCGCTGCTCGGCGATGGCGGTGAGGGTGGCGTCGGTGAACACGACGTAGGCGGGTACCTGCTGCTCACGAGCCTCCCCCGCCCGCCATTCCCGCAGCCGGTCCAGCACGTCGGTGTCCACATCGGACGGACAGGCGGAGCAGCGGCGCAGCTTCATCGCGTCCATCCCGACCAGCGGGGAGCCACACACCCGGCAGCGGGGCTTCGTGCCGCCGCGCTCGGAGGGGACGGCGACCCGCGACGCGGTGTGGTGCTCGGGGATCAGCCCGTGCAGGAACCGGCTGCGACGGCGACGCCGGGCTCCACCGGGCTGGCGCGACAGGGCCCACGACAGCAGCACGCGGCGCCGGGCCCGCGTGACGCCCACGTAGAGCAGCCTGCGCTCCTCCTCGATGGCGTCCTCGTCACCGTCGGCGTGCTGGATGGGCAGCGTGCCGTCGACGAGCCCGACGAGGAACACGACATCCCACTCCAGGCCCTTCGCCGCGTGCAGGGACGCGAGCGTGACGCCCTGCACCGTCGGCGGGTGCGAGGCGTCCGCGCGTGTCTCCAGCTCGGCGGCGAAGCGGCGCATGTCGGCCTCGGGCTCGACGGCCACGAGCTCCTCCGCCAGCTCGACGATGGCGAGCAGCGACTCCCACTGGGCCCGCTGCGTGGCGCCGCCGGGCGGCTCGGGCGTGAGACCGACCGGCACCAGCACCTTGCGGACGACGTCGACGAGCGGGCCCTGGACCTGGCTGCTGGTGCGGACCATCGTCATCGCCCGGCGCACCTCGGGCCGCGAGAAGAACCGCTCCCCGCCCCGCACCTGGTACGGGACGCCGAGCTCGGTGAGCGCCTGCTCGAAGGTCTCGGACTGGGCGTTGATCCGGAACAGCACCGCGATCTCGGCGGCGGGGGTGCCCTCGGCGACCAGCCTCGTGATCTGCTTCGCGACGGCCGCGGCCTCGGCAGGCTCGTCGTCGTGCTCGGTGAAATCGGGCTCCGGGCCGGGAGGGAGCTGGCCGATCAACGCGAGCCTGCTGCCGGCCGGACGCCCGCGTGCGGCACCGATCAGCGCGTTGGCCGCGGCCACGACCTGCGGGGTGGAGCGGTAGTCGCGCTGCAGGCGCACCACCGTGGCCTCGGGGAACCGGCGTGGGAAGTCGAGCAGGTGGCGTGGGCTGGCCCCGGCGAAGGTGTAGATCGTCTGGTTGGCGTCGCCGACCACCGTGAGGTCGTCGCGCTCCCCCAGCCACGCGTCGAGCACACGCTGCTGCAGGGGCGTGACGTCCTGGTACTCGTCGACGACGAAGCAGCGGTAGCGGTCACGGAACTCCTCCGCCACACCGGCGTGCTCCTCCAGCGCCCCGGCCGTGTGCAGCAGCAGGTCGTCGAAGTCGAGCAGCTCGGCGCGGTTCTTCAGCGCCTCGTACCCCGCGTAGACGGCCGCCACCTGCTCGGCCGGGCCCGGTGTGTCGCGGCGCAGCCGGGCGACCTCCGCCGCGTACCGCTCGGGCGTGACCAGCGTGGCCTTGGCCCACTCGATCTCGCCGGCGAAGTCGCGCAGCGACGCCGCGTCGCTGCCGGCCTTCAGCCGCGAGGCCGCCTGCCCGACGACGCGGAGCTTGCCCTCCAGCAGCTGCCACCGGTCGCCGCCGACGACGCGCGGCCAGAAGTAGCGCAGCTGGCGCAGCGAGGCCGCGTGGAACGTTCGGGCCTGCACGCCTCCCACCCCGAGCGTGCGCAGCCGGGTGCGCATCTCGCCCGCGGCCCGCGCCGTGAACGTGACGGCCAGCACCTGACCCGGCGCGACGTGGCCGGTGCGCACCAGGTGGGCGATCCGGCGGGTGATGGTGCGCGTCTTGCCGGTGCCCGCGCCCGCCAGCACGCACACCGGCCCCCGGGGGGCGGTGACCGCGGCGAGCTGCTCGTCGTCGAGTCCTGCCTGTGGTTCATCTCGCGCAGTGGGGGCTCGGAGCAACGTCACAGGCGCCATCCTGACACCCGGGGATGACAGCGCGGGCCGCGGCTGTTGAAGAGACCATGTCCCAGGTGACGATGTACTCGACCTCGTGGTGCGGCTTCTGCCGCCGGCTCAAGCTGCAGATGGACCAGGCCGGAATCTCCTACGAGGAGATCGACATCGAGCGCAACCCCGACGCAGCCACGTTCGTGGAGAGCGTGAACGGCGGCAACCAGACCGTGCCGGTGATCGAGTACCAGGACGGCAGCACAGCGACGAACCCGTCGCTCCGCGACGTGCAGGTCCGGCTGGCGGCCTAGCTTCGGGGCTGTGCAGACCTCCGTGTCACGGTGCAGACGTCACGACCTCTGCACGGTGGCCACGAGGTCTGCACGGTCAGTCGTCGACGGCTGCCCAGGAGTCGACCATCGCGCGGGCGATGCTCACCTTGCCCGGGAGCAGGAGCAGGCGTTCCCCCGGAGCGGACGCGCCGCCCCAGTCGCCGCGCGCCAGTGCCGTCCGGAGCTCGGCTCTCGTCACCCACATCGCCTCCGCGATCTCACCGTCGGCGAGGACCAGGGGGACGCCGGGATCGGCGACCGCGTGGAAGGCCACCATGATCGAGCGCGGGAAGGGCCAGGCCTGGCTGCCGAGGTAGCGCACGTCGGTGACGTCGACGCCCACCTCCTCGTGGATCTCCCGCTCGACGCACGCCTCCAGGGACTCGCCGGCCTCGACGAAGCCGGCGAGGACCGTGAACCGCCCCTCCGGCCACACCGGCTGGCGGGCCAGGAGGACGCGCGCTTCGTCGCCGCTGCCACCGTCGTGGACGAGGCAGATCACGGCCGGGTCGGTGCGCGGGTACTCCTCGTGGCCCCCGGACTCGCAGTGCCGGGCCCAGCCGGCGTTGACCACGCGGGTCGGCGAGCCGTCGCGTGAGCAGAACCTCGCGTTGTCGTGCCAGTTCAGCACCGCGACGGCCGTCGTGAACAGGCCGGCGCCCAGCGCGTCCAGCACGGCGCCGGTCATGCGCAGATCGGCCCACTCCGACGGGTCGTCGCCCGCGACGAGGTCCGGTTTCCCGCGAACCGCCCAGTAGGCCACGCCGTCGCGCTCGCCCAGCAGGACCGCACCCTCGGCCGGGGTGGCGCCCGTGGTGGCGCGGGTCCTCAGCGTGGCACCGGCTCCGTCCGCGACGTCCCAGCTGTTCGCGTCACCGACGCTGAACCCGGCCTCCGGAGCCGCGTCCCACGAGACGGGGGTGCGGCCCTGGTCGTCGACCACCACGAGCCGGGCCTTGGGCCACCCGGCCTCCTGCGCGGCCAGGTCGGTGCGCAGCGGCTCGTCGCGGAAAACCTCGGAGCGGCTGAGCACCGGCGTGGTCGTCAGCGAGAAGGTCACGCGACGCCGCCCAGCGCCCGCACGCCGACGCCGATCACGTCGGCGTCGCCCACGATCACTCCGGTGAACGCGGTCGGGGCGAAGTAGGTCAGCGCCGCCGCGGCCACCTGCGCGACGGTGACGGCCTCCAGCCGCGACGGGTGCGAGCGCAGCCAGTCGACGCCGAGCCCGTCGGCCGCGAGCGCGCCGATCGTCGACGCGAGGCCGCCCTGGTTGTCCAGCGAGATCAGCAGCGAGCCGATCGAGTAGGCGCGCGCCGCGTCGATCTCCTCGGCCGTCGGCGGCACGGCGGTGAGCCGGCCCAGCTCGTAGTGGGTCTCCAGCAGGGCGGCCGCGGTGACGTCGCTGGCCACGTCCGTCTCGACGTCCAGCAGCGCCCCGCCCGGCACGAACTCGACGCCGGAGTGCGCGCCGTAGGTGTAGCCCTTGTCCTCGCGGATGTTCTCCATCCAGCGCGAGGAGAAGTAGCCGCCGAACACGAGGTTGGCCAGCTGCAGCGCGGCGTAGTCGGCGTGGTCGCGACGGAGCGCGGGCGCGGTGAGTCGCAGCTGCGACTGCACCGATCCCGGCCGGTGCACGAGCTCCAGGTCGCCGGCCACGAGCGCCGGCGGGACGTCCAGCTCGCGCGCGGCGTGCTCCGAGGTCCAGCCCGACAGCTGCTTCTCGACCTCGGCGATCGCCGCGCCGGAGTCGACGTCGCCGACGATCGTCAGTATCGAGCCGCGCGGCACCAGTGCGGCGGCCTGCAACGCGCGCACCTGCTCGGCCGTCACCGCCGCGACGGCCTCGCCGGTCGGCATCTCACGGGTGATCGGGTGGTCGCCGAAACGCTTGCGCTGCAACGCCTCCCGCGCGATCGTGCGCGGCTGCGAGCGGGCCACGGAGATGCGCTCGACCAGCCGGCCGCGCTCGCGGGCGACCTCGTTGTCCGGGTGAGTGGCCGCGGTGAGGACGTCGGCGAGGACACCCAGCACATCGGCCAGTCCCTCGGAGAGCCCCGAGCCACTGATCAGCAGCCGCTCCGGGTCGACCCCGACGCCGAGGTCCGCACCGACTGCGGCCAGCTCGTCGTCGATCGCGACGCGGTCGCGCGTGGGGGTGCCGGCGAGCAGGGTCGCCGAGAGCAGCTCCGCGACCGCCGAGTGCTCGGGTACGTCACCGGCGAACGGGACGCGCAGCCGTAGCTCCACCATCGGCACGCCGGGCCGGTGCGCGGCGAGCACGCGCAGGCCGTTGGGCAGCGTGCGGTCCTCGACGTCGGGCAGCGGGACGTCACGGGTCGGGCCGAGCGGCGGCATCTCCCGCGGCCCGGCTTCCGTCCGGCCGATCTCCTCCGCGGTCCGGGTCATCGGGGTCCTCCAGGGGTCGTGCGCGGAAAAGGCGGTGGGAACAGCGTTATGCGCGCACGGGCGGCGGAGCCGCTCACGACGTCGGCTCCACCAGCAGGACGCCGCGCCCGGCGGACCGCAGCGTCACCGCAGCCGCCTGCACCTGCGCGGGCGTGACGGCGGCGAGGCGTTCCGGCAGCTCCACACCGATCTCGGCCCGGCCGTAGAGCAGCTCGCGGGCGCCGAGGCCGAGCATGCGGTACATGATGCGGTCGTTCTCCTGGTGCAGCCCGGCCGACCACCGCGCGACCTGCCGGGACAGCTCCTCGGCCGACGGCCCGGTGGCGGCGAGCTTGTCCAGCTCCTCGTCGATCGCGCCGAGCACGCGGTCCGGATCGACGTCGGCGGGATGCACCGCGGTGATCGTGAACGTGTCCGGGTCGCGCGCGTCGAGCGGGCCCATCAGCCCGGCCCCGGCCGAGACGTCGGTGACCAGGCCGTCGGCGTGGACGAGGCGGCGCTCCAGGCGGGCGGCCTCGCCGTCGCCGAGGACGGAGGCGAGCAGCGCGTGGCCGAGGTAGCCGTCGAGGTCGGCGGCCGGGTCCGGCAACCGGTAGCCGACCGCGAGCGCGGGCAACGGGGCGTGCGCGTCGGGAACCGACCGGCGGCGCTCGGCGCCGGGGGCCGGCTCGGCGAACGACGGCCGTGTCGGGGTGGGCCGGGCCGGGATGTCGCCGAAGTGCTTCTCGACGAGCTTCAGCGTCTCGTCGACGTCGAGGTAGCCGGCCACCGTCACCTGCGCGTTGCCGGGCGCGTAGTAGGTGTCGAAGAACGACGCGGCGTCCTGCAGGGAGGCCTGCTCCAGCTCGGAGAAGTCCCCGTAGCCGTTGTGGGCGTTGGGGAACGTGTCGTAGAGCACCGGGGGCAGCAGGATCCAGGGGAACCCGCCGTAGGGCCGGTTGAGGACGTTGAGCCGGATCTCCTCCTTCACGACGTCCACCTGGTTGCGCAGGTTCTCCACGCTCAGCGTGGGCGCGCGCAGCCGATCGGCCTCGAGGAACAGCGCACGCTCCAGCGCGGCGGCCGGGAGCACCTCGAAGTAGTCGGTGTAGTCCTGGTGGGTGGAGCCGTTGAACACCCCGCCGGAGCTCTGCACGTGGCGGAAGTGGGCGAGCTTCTCCAGGCTCTCGCTGCCCTGGAACATCAGGTGCTCGAAGAGGTGTGCGAAGCCGGTGCGGCCCTCGGGCTCGGAGCGGAAGCCGACGTCGACGTGCACGGCGACCCCGACGACGGGGGTGGCGGGATCGGGGACGATCAGGACGCGGAGGCCGTTGGGCAGCGTCGTCCGATGGAGTTCTACGGCGGGCACACCGGCGAATCTAGTCGGAGACCGCCGCGGGCTGCGCGTTCGGCAGCATCAGGACGGCGAGCAGGACGCCCACCAGCCCCGCGACGATCGGCAGGCCGGTCCAGAACTCGGTGACGGCGGGCAGCCGCCCGGCCCAGCCGGAGGCGACGACCAGGTAGACCGTCCAGGTCACGAACGGCGCGGCGAAGGCGAACGCCCAGAACGCCCCCCGGCGGGCGCCCGCAGGTTGCAGGGCCCGGGCCAGCACGTCGACGAGCACTCCGGCCACCACGGCTCCCGACGTGATCTCCGTGTTCTCGAACCCGGTGAGCGTGGCCGAGATCAGCGCAGCAAACGCGTAGACCAGCGTCGCCGTGCCTGCGGGCAGGGACCAGCGGCGGGCGAGCAGCAGCAGCGGCGCGAGCAGGACCACGGTGGTGATGACGACACGAGCCGCGAGCGCGTCGAAGCCTCCGTTGTCGCGGTCGGACAACAACCGGACGATGCCCTGGGGCCGGAACAGCAGCGCGTTGCCGTAGGTCAGGAACAGCAGCGCCAGGCTGGTGGCGATGGCCAGGGTCAGCACGGCCGGGAGCAGCGCGGCGAGCGTGGGCCGGGGAGGCACGGCGGGATCGGACCAGGCGGAGCGCAGCGGGCTGGTGAGGATCACGATCATCGACGCGATCAGGCCGAGGTGGCTCGGGCTGAAGAAGATGGCCGTGCTCTCCTCGATGCCCAGCAGCGTGTGCCACACCAGGTCGACTGCACCCGAGACGGCGAACACGGGCAGCGCGAGCACGGTCAGCCCGTAACCGACCGGTACCGCGGCGAGGCCGCGCCTGCCCGCCGCGACCTGCTGCCACACCGTCCACCCGACCCAGCCCGCGGTGGCCGCGAACCCGCTGTAGAACACGGCGTGCCACGGCGTGAAGAAGGTTTCCAGGTCCGGGAGGTTGGCGTGCGCGTAGGCGTCGAGGAACAACCCCAGCGTGAACCACACCGACACCGCCGTCATGACCGCGTTCGTGCGCGCCGACGCCCGCGGGCGCGGCTCCCCGGAGTCGCGCAGCAGCTCCCGACCCAGGCGTGGTCCCGCAGTTGTGGTCATGCGGACAGATTGGCGCCTGCCGGCGCCGCCGGGTATCGGGATTTCCCCCTTAGCCCATCGGGGGCAGCACCACGAACTGGCGCAGCGACAGGTCCAGGTAGGTCACCGGGCCACGGGGGCCGGGGGTGTGGTCGACGTTGATGCCCGTCTCGGGGAGGCCCAGGAGCTTGTAGCCGTCGAGCAGGCGCGTCGTGGTGTTCCAGAACACGCCGGTGCCGGTGTAGGCGTCGATGAACGCCTCGGCACGCAGGGGGTCGGCCGCGCAGACCGTCGCCGCCAGGCCCGAGGTCTCGCGCGCCGCGGTGAGTGCGGCGTCCAGCGGACCGTCGACCGTGGCGACGGTGACGTGTGCCTCGGCGCCGGGGTCGAGGGCCCACTCGTGACCCAGGACGTGGCTGTGCGGCGGCAGCGACGGCTCGATCTGCCGCGCGCGCAGTGCCTGCTCCGCGACGGGCCAGAGCCGGTCGTAGGCGGGTGCGTCGATCAGCAGCAGGTTGAGCCGGTTGCAGACGCCGAGCCGGTCGGTGCCGTCGGTCACCAGGCGCGTCACCGTCGGCTCGTCGGCGCTCGCGTCCAGGTAGAGCACCCCGCCGCCGTCGGCATGGGCCAGCACTCGGGTACCGGCGGCGGCACCGAGGGCGGAGAGCCGACGGGTGACCGCTCCGCTCCCCCGCACCACGACGAGCGGCACCAGATCGGGCAGCCCGACCAGCGCCTCGGCGCCCGCGTGGCCCGGCGTCGGGACGAGCTGCACCGCGCCGGACGGGATCCCGTGCTTCTCCAGGGCCGGCGCGATCACCAGCTCCACGAGTGCCGTCGCGGATCGCAGCGCGGCCGATCCGGTGCGCAGGACGGCGGCGCTGCGCGCCTTGAGCACCTGCGAGGCCACGTCCACCGTCACGTTGGGACGGGCCTCGAACACCGCGCCGATCACCCCGACGGGCACGCGGCGCTCGAAGACCCGCTCACCGGTGGCGAGGGTGCGGACCTCGCGCTGCGACGGTGGCTCGGGCGTGGCGGCCAGTACGTCCAGCTGCAGAGCCATCTCCGCGAGGCGCTCGGGGGACAGCCGCAGCCGGTCGAGCAGACCCGCCGCCATGCCGCCGTCCTCGGCTGCGGCGACGTCCTGGGCGTTGGCCGCGAGCAGATCAGCGGAGCGCTCCCGGATCAGCTCCGCCGCCGACCGCAGGGCCGCATCGACCGCAGCGGCACCGGCGGCGCGCACGGCGGGTGCGGCGGCAACGGCTCGCAGGGCCGATCGACGAACTGCTTCGGCGTCGGAGAGGCTCACGCCACAAGGCTGCCACATTGACCTCTACCCGGGTCGAGGGCGCACGATCGTCGGATGACCGCACCGACCGCCGTCCGCACGGAGCTGTTCGGGCCCGACCGGCGGGCGACGACCCTCGGGCTCGTCCTGCTGATCAGCCTCATCGCGTTCGAGGCGATGGGGGTCGGGACGGCGATGCCCGCGCTCGTCGACGATCTCGGCGCCGTGTCGATGTACGCGTGGCCGTTCGTCGCGTTCATCGCCTCGTCGGTGTTCGGCACCGTGGTGGGCGGGCAGTGGTGCGACCGGGCCGGGCCGCGGGTGCCGTTGGTCGTGACGCCGCTGCTGTTCGGGGGCGGGCTGATCGTCGCCGGCACGGCCGCGGCGATGCCGCAGCTGCTCGTCGGACGGATGCTGCAGGGGCTCGGAGCCGGTGCGCTCGGGGTGGCCGTCTACGTGCTGATCGCGGTGGTCTATCCGGAGCACGCCCGGCCCGCCGTGTTCGGGTTGATCTCCTCGGCGTGGGTCCTGCCGTCCCTCATCGGACCTCCGGTGTCCGGGCTGGTGACCGAGACGCTGTCCTGGCACTGGGTGTTCCTCGGGCTGGTGCCGTTCGTGGTGGTGGCCGTCGCGCTGGTGGTGCCGGCCGTGCGCCGGCTCGCCGGACACGGGCCCGCGGCGCCGCGGCGCCGCGGCGTCGTTCCGGCCGCTCTCGCCGCTGCGGTCGGCGTCGCGGCGCTGAGCTGGGCCGCCCAACAGAGCTCGGCGCCGGCGGCCGGCGTGGCAGCGGTCGCCCTCGTGCTGATCATCCCTGCGGTGCCGCGCCTGTTCCCGGCCGGCGTGCTGAGGGCCGCGCGCGGCATCCCGACGGTGGTGGTGGCGCGCGGGTTGCTCGCCGGTGTGTTCTTCACCGTCAGTGCCTACCTGCCGCTGATGCTGCACGGCACGCACGGCTGGTCGCTCGCCGCGGCCGGGCTGCCGCTGATCGT
>JBBQEF010000014.1:0-32660 GCA_038320445.1 Mycobacteriales bacterium | reverse complement strand
ATCATCTTGGACGAGGCCCAGAACACCTCTGCCGAGCAGATGAAGATGTTCCTCACGCGGCTCGGGTTCGGCTCCAAGATCGTCGTGACCGGTGACATCACGCAGGTCGATCTGCCCGGCGGCGCGCGCTCGGGGCTGCGGGTCGTGCGCGACATCCTCACCGGTGTCGACGACGTGCACTTCGCGCAGCTCACCAGCACCGACGTCGTACGGCACCGGCTGGTGGCCGACATCGTCGATGCCTACGCCCGCTGGGACGCCGAGGAGGAACGGCCCAACCTGCGCTCCGCGGCGCCGCGCAACGGCCCCCCGCAGGACCGCCGCGCCCGCCGCCGCTGAGCCTGCTGTCCGAAGATCGGTCCGAGGTCGAGCTGACCGCCCTCGCCGGGGCGATCTCGTCGATGTCGGATGGATCACCGAGGTTCGGCCTGCCGCGACGACACGTCGGCGGCGGTGGCCAGGTCCGGCCGGCTCGACCGCCTGCGCCGACGCCAGGCGCGCACCAGCCCCCCGCGGTCAGCGTGGCCCCCCGCAAGTCGTGCGCGGGAAGCGTTGCCAGGGCAGCGTTGTGCGCGCACGGGCGGCGGAGCCGCGGGTCGGTGGCGGTCACAGGTACCGGTCCAGCAGCGCGTTGCGGAACTTCCCGTCGCTCAGCAGGCGGCTCGCTGCCGGCAGGTGCTCCCACAGCTCGCGCACGCGCGCGGGCGCGGTGGTGAACACCTTGCCCCAGTGCGGGCGGGCGTCGAACGGCTGCAGCACCGCCTCCACCGCGGCGACGACGGGCAGCACCCGCGCGGTGTCGGCGACCCAGGTGAAGTGCAGCGCCGCGGTGGCGCGGCCCTGGGCGGGGGAGAGCCACAGCCCGTCCGCGGCGATCGAGCGGACCTCACTCACGTGCAGGACCGGCGCGATGCGGTTGCGGATCCCGTCGAGGGCCCGCAGCGCGTCGGCGAGCGTGGCGCGGGGCACCAGGTACTCCGACTGCAGCTCGTCGCCGCTGCTGGGGGTGAAGGCCAGCCGGAAGTGGGGCAGCTGCTCGAACCACGGGCCCGCCACTCCGGACTGCGGGGTGCAGTGCGCCGGGTCGACCCCGCGCACCATGTGCCGCGGGCCGTCGGCGGGCTTCGTGCCGAGCCAGCCGGCGGGGATCGGCGGCGCGTCGGCGCGCTGCTTGCACCACACCTGCTCGAAGCCGGCGCCCTCCCAGTAGGTGAACAGGCTGACGCTGTACGCGGCCGACAGCGCCTCGTCGACGTCGTCGACGCTCTGCAGGCCCTCGTGCACCGTCTGCCGGACGTCGTAGGTGGGCTGCGTGTCGAACGTCAACGCGGTGACCACGCCCAGCGCCCCGAGCGCGACGACCGAACCCGGGAACGCGGGCTCGCCGCGGCACGCCGTGCGCAGCTCACCGCCGGCGTCGACGAACTCGACCGCGGACACGGCCGTCGCGAGGATCCCGTTGGTGTCGCCCGAGCCGTGCGTGCCGGTCGCGCACGCCCCCGCGACGGAGATGTGCGGCAGCGAACCGGTGTTGTGCAGGGCGGCGCCTGCGTCGTGCAGCGGGCCCATCAGCTCGCCGAAGCGCGTTCCGGCCGAGACCGTGACCGACGCGGCGTCGATCTCCAGCCGCGGTGGCAGGTCGGCCACCGACACCAGGTCGCCGGTCGTGTCCGCGATCCGGTTGAACGAGTGCCCGGAGCCCAGCACCCGCACCGCCTCGCTCCCGGCGACCAGCTCCTGCAGCTGCGGCACCGACGTGGGCCGGTGGAACGCCCGCGCGCCGAAGGTCACGTTGCCCGCCCAGTTCGCCACCACGCCCCGGAACCTACCGACCGCCACGGTCTACGCTGGTGACCGTGTCGATCGAGGTGTGCAACGAGTCGGGCGTGAGCATCGACGCCACGCTCATCGCCTCCGTCGCCCGGTTCGCGTTGGAGAAGATGCGCGTCAACCCCGCGGCGGAGCTGTCCATCCTCGCGGTCACCAACGACGTGATGGGCGAGCTGCACGAGCGCTGGATGGACGAGCCCGGTCCCACGGACGTCATGTCGTTCCCGATGGACGAGCTGCTCGACGAGTCCCGTCGCCCGGACGCCCCCGACATGGGCCCGGCGCTGCTCGGCGACATCGTGTTGTGCCCGGAGTTCGCCCGCGACCAGGCCCGCAAGGCCGGCCACGGCCTCGACGACGAGCTGCACCTGCTCACCGTGCACGGCGTGCTGCACCTGCTGGGCTACGACCACGCCGAGCCCGACGAGGAACGCGAGATGTTCGGCCTGCAGGGCACGTTGCTCACCGACTGGCGGATCTCCCGGGAGCAGGCGGCAGCCGCGGCGGCGCAGCGGCGCAGCGATTCCGCGGTGCTCGGCGTCGTCGGCCTCGAGGACAGTTGACTCCTCCCTTGAGCAGCACCGTCCAACTGATCGTCATCGCCGCCCTGCTGGTTCCGCTGGCCGGCCTGTTCGCCGCGGCCGACGCTGCACTCCTGTCGGTGTCGCGGGCCCGTGTGGACGCGCTGGTCCGCACGGGGCGCGCCGGGTCGCGCGCGCTGGCGGCCGTGGTGGCCGACCGCCCGCGCCACGTCAACCTGCTGCTGCTGCTGCGTCTCGCGTCGGAGACCTCCGCGACGGTGCTGCTCACCGTCGCTCTGGTGTCGACGTTCCGCACGGTCTGGGCCGGGGCCCTGACCGCCGGAGCGATCATGCTGGTGGTGTCGTACGTGTTCATCGGGGTCGGGCCGCGGACGCTCGGGCGCCAGCACCCCTACCGCCTGGGCATGCTCGTGGCGGCGCCGGTCCGCGCGCTGGCGACCCTGCTCGGCCCGCTCGCGCGGCTGCTGATCCTGGTCGGCAACGCGCTCACCCCCGGGCACGGCTTCCGGCAGGGCCCGTTCTCCTCGGAGGTGGAGCTGCGGGAGCTGGTGGACATGGCCAGCTCGTCCGGCGTCGTCGACGAGGGCGAGCGGCAGATGATCCACTCGGTGTTCGAGCTGGGCGACACGCTCGTGCACGAGGTGATGGTGCCGCGTCCGGACGTCGTGTGGACCGACCGCGACACCCCGCTCGACAAGGTGCTGCGGCTCGCGCTCAAGAGCGGCTACTCCCGGATCCCGGTGCTCGGCGAGAACATCGACGACATCATCGGTGTGGCCTACCTCAAGGACGTCGTCTTCGCGACGCAGGCCGCTAACGGCACGGAGGGCGGCGGCGAGCCGGCCGCGCTGACCGCGGTGATGCGTCCGGCCGCGTTCGTGCCCGACAGCAAGCGCGTCGACGAGCTGCTCAAGGAGATGCAGGCCGCACGCAACCACATGGCGATCGTCGTGGACGAGTACGGCGGCACCGCGGGCGTCGTCACGATCGAGGACATCCTCGAGGAGATCGTCGGCGAGATCACCGACGAGTACGACGCCGCCGAGGTGCCCGACGTGCAGGAGCTGGGCGGCCGCAGGCTGCGCCTGTCCGCGCGGCTTCCGGTGGAGGACCTGGCCGAGCTGTTCCCCGGCGTGTACGGCGAGGACAGCCCGCTGCTCGAGGTGCTGGAGGAGGCCGACGTCGACACCGTCGGCGGGCTGCTGGCCCAGCAGCTGGGCCGGGTCCCGCTGCCGGGGGCGACGGCCGAGGTCGCGGGTCTGCGGCTGCTGGCCGAGGGCGGCAAGGACGCCCGCGGGCGGATCCGCATCACGACGGTGCTGGTGGACCCCGTCGACCACGACGAGGCCCGCGACGACGAGGAGAGCAATGCCCGGCTCGGCTGATCCCATGACCTTCCCCGCCACCCCGAGGTTCGACGTCGTCGTGGTCGGCGGCGGCATCGTCGGGCTCGCCACCGCCCACGCCGTGACGCGCACCGGCCGATCCGTCGCCGTCGTCGAGCGCGAGCCGAGGCTGGCGAGCCACCAGACCGGCAACAACTCCAACGTGATCCACTCCGGCCTGTACTACGCGCCGGGCGGGCTCAAGGCCCGGCTCGCGGTGTCCGGATGCGCGGAGACCGTCGCGTTCTGTCGCGAGCACGACCTGCCGCACCACGTGTGCGGCAAGCTCGTCGTGGCCACCGGGGCAGAGGAGCTGCCGCGGATGGCCGAGCTGGTCCGGCGCGGGGCGGCCAACGGCGTCGAGGTGCACGAGCTGGACCGGGCCGGGATGCGCGAGCACGAGCCGCACGTGCGCGGGATCGCCGCGCTGTACGTGCCGTCCACCGGCGTCTGCAACTACCGGCTCGTCGCCGAGAAGATCGGCGAGCTGGTCGTCAAGGAGGGCGGCGAGGTGCACCTGGGCCGAGCGGTGACGGGGATGGCGCGCCGGGCGTCCGACGTGGTGGTCCGGACCACGGGCGGCGATCTGCTGGGCAGCCGGGTGGTGGTCTGCGGCGGGCTGCGCAGCGACGAGCTGGCGAGGTCCGCGGGGGCCGACCCCGGCATCAGGATCATCCCCTTCCGCGGCGAGTACTCCGGCTTCAGTGACCGGGCCGCCGCGCTCGTGAAGGGCCTGATCTACCCGGTGCCCGACCCGGCGTTCCCGTTCCTGGGCGTGCACGCCACCCGCGGCGTCGACGGCCACGTGCACGCCGGCCCGAACGCCGTGCTGGCGCTGGCCCGCGAGGGCTACAGCTGGGGCGTGGTCAGGCCGAAGGAGCTCCTCGCGACGATCGCCTACCCGGGCATGCTGCGGATCGCGAAGGAGCACTGGCGCTACGGCCTCGGCGAGATGCACCGCTCGCTGTCGAGGAACGCGATGGTCAAGCAGATCCAGCGGATGCTGCCCGACGTGGCGGCCTCGGACCTGTCGCCGGCAGGCGCGGGCGTGCGCGCCCAGGCGGTGCGGCCCGACGGGACCCTGGTGGACGACTTCCTGTTCGTGGCGCAGGGCTCCGTCGACGGTTCCTGGGGGCCGGGCTCGATCCTGCACGTCCTGAACGCGCCGAGCCCGGCGGCGACAGCGGCCCTCCCCATCGGCCGCGAGATCCTGGAGCGCCTCACCGGCGAGCGCATCGCCCCGCTGAGCGCCGCGTGACCCCCACCCACCCACCCCGCGAGTCGGCACGTTCCCGTGCGCGAGTCGGTACGTTTCCGTACGCGAATGGAGCGAAGTCGTGAGTTTCGCCGACGTCGAGGACGGCTACCGGTCCGGTTTCGCGTGTTTCGTGGGCCGCCCGAACGCGGGCAAGTCCACCCTGACCAACGCGCTGGTCGGCTCGAAGATCGCCATCACGTCCAGCCGCCCCCAGACCACCCGCCACGCCATCCGCGGCATCCTGCACCGCCCGGACGCCCAGCTCGTGCTGATCGACACCCCCGGGCTGCACAAGCCGCGCACGCTGCTGGGCAGCCGGCTCAACGACGTCGTGCGCGAGACGTGGGCCGAGGTCGACGTCATCGGGTTCTGCGTGCCGGCCGACGTGCCGGTCGGCCGGGGCGACGAGTTCATCGTCAACGAGCTGAAGTCCGTGGCCGGGCGCACGCCGGTGATCGGGATCGTGACGAAGACCGACCTCGCCCAGCCCGAGCAGATCGTGGCGCGGCTCACCGAGCTCTCCGCGCTCATGGACTTCGCCGATGTCGTGCCGTGCTCCGCGCAGGACGGGTTCCAGGTGGATCTCATCGCCGACCTGTTCGTGGCGAAGCTGCCCGAGGGCATGCCGCTCTACCCCGAGGGGGAGCTCACCGACGAGCCCGAGGAGACGCTCGTCGCCGAGCTGATCCGCGAGGCCGCGCTGGAGGGCGTACGTGACGAGCTCCCGCACTCGATCGCCGTGGTGATCGAGGAGATGGGGCCGCGCGAGGGCCGCCACCCCAAGGCCGAGCCGATGCTGCAGATCATGGCCACCGTGTACGTCGAGCGGTCCAGCCAGAAGGGCATCGTGATCGGCCGCAGCGGGGAGCGGCTGCGCCAGGTGGGCACCGACTCCCGGCGTCAGATCGAGGCCCTGCTGGGCACGAAGGTGTTCCTCGACCTGCACGTGAAGATCGCGAAGGACTGGCAGCGCGACCCGCGCCAGCTGCGCAAGCTGGGGTTCTAGGAGCCTCCTCAGCCCGTCGGGAACGAGCCGCCGTTCGGGAAGTCCGGGATCGAGCTGACCGCGGCCGACACGAACACGATGATGAAGATGATGTAGAGCACGAACAGCAGCGTGAAGATGCCGCCGATGATGATGCCGGCCAGCGCCAGCCCGTCACCGCTCTCGCCCGTGCGCTTGATCTGGCCACGGGCGATGAACCCGAACACGATGCCGAGCGGTGCGACGATGATCCCGAAGATCAGCGCGAGGATCGCCATGGTGTTGGTGGCCGGCGGCGCCGCGTAGGCCTGCTGCGGGTAGCCCTGGTACCCGCTGGGCTGGCCGTAGGCCGGCTGCGGCGGGTACGGCTGGCCGTAGCCGGCCTGCTGGTCGTAACCGGGCTGCTGCCCGTAGCCCGGCTGCTGCCCATAGGTGGGCTGGCCGTAGGTGGGCTGGCCGTAGGGCTGCTGGCCGTAGCCGGGCTGCTGGTCGTAGCCCGGCTGCTGCCCGTAGGTGGGCTGCTGGCCGTAGTGCTGCTGGGCGCCGGGGTCCGGAGGCGAACCGGCGTCGCTCGACTTCCCCAGCGACACCGGGCGGTCGGCATCCCCGCCGCCAGGCTGGAAGGACGTGGTCTTGTCGTCGTCGAGCGGATTCTGGGACATGCGGTCTTCTCCTCGGACGGGCGTCGTGCCTGATCGTAGGGTGCGGCGCGGTGCGGCGGGTATGCACCCGACCAGGTCGTAGGCTGACGGCATGTCCCTGTACCGCGACACCGGCGTGGTGCTGCGCGTGCAGAAGCTCGGCGAGGCCGACCGGATCGTCACGATGCTCACCCGCCGCTACGGCAAGATCCGCGCGGTGGCCAAGGGGGTGCGCCGCACGACGTCGCGCTGGGGCGCCCGGCTGGAGCCGTTCAACCACGTCGACGTGCAGTGCTACACCGGGCGCTCGCTCGACATCGTCACCCAGGCCCAGACGGTCGACGCGTTCGGCGCCGGTCTGGTCGGTGACTACTCCCGCTACACGGCGGGCTGTGCGGTCCTGGAGACCGCCGACCGGCTCGTCGCCGAGGAAGGCGAGCCGGCGCTGCGGGTGTACCTGCTGGTCGTCGGGGCGATCCGGGCGCTCGCCGGCCGCGAGCGCGACGCGTCGCTGGTGCTCGACGCCTTCTTCCTCCGCGCGATGACCCACGCCGGCTGGGCCCCCGCCATCCACGACTGCGCCCGCTGCGCCGCGCCCGGCCCGCACCCCGCGTTCAACATCGCGGCCGGGGGAGCGGTGTGCGCGGTGTGCCGCCCACCCGGCTCGGTCATGCCGTCGAGCGAGACCTACCTGCTGCTCGACGCGCTGCTGCACGGCGACTGGGACGTGGCCGACGGCATGGGTGCCGCCACCCGGCGCGACACCAGCGGTCTGGTGGCCGCGCATCTGCAGTGGCACCTGGAGCGGCAGCTGCGCTCGCTGCCGCTGGTGGAGCGGCGGGCCGTGGCGCCCCGCGGCTGAGCCGGTCGGGCACGCGCCCGTCGACCCGCTCGGACGCCGGCGCGGTGGTCGGGCCGGACGGGCCGGTCGGTGGGCGACGCGGCCGGACGACGCGGCCGTAGGGTGCCCCTGTGCCACCGTTCCAGGCCCCCGCGCCGCACCCGTCCGGCGCGCGGCCGCCCGCGATCCCGCGCGAGCTGATCCCCCACCACATCGCGCTCGTGATGGACGGCAACGGCCGCTGGGCCAACGCGCGCGGCCTGCCCCGCATCGAGGGCCACCGCCGCGGCGAAGCGTCGCTGATGGACGTGGCGCGCGGGTGCATCGACATCGGCGTCCGCTGGCTGTCGGCCTACGCGTTCTCCACCGAGAACTGGAAGCGCAGCCCCGACGAGGTGCGGTTCCTCATGGGCTTCAACCGCGACGTCATCCGCCGCCGCGTCGACGAGATGCACGCGATGGGGGTGCGGGTGCGGTGAGCCGGGCGCCGGCCGCGGCTGTGGCTCAGTGTGATCAAGGAGCTGGAGATCGCCGAGCAGAAGACGCTGCACAACGACGTCCTCACGCTCACCATGTGCGTCAACTACGGTGGCCGCGCGGAGATCGCCGACGCGGTGAAGCAGATCGCGCGCCTCGTCGCGGACGGCAAGGTGAAGCCGGACAAGATCGACGAGCGGATGATCGCCAAGTACCTCGACGAGCCGGACATGCCCGACGTCGACCTGTTCGTGCGCAGCTCCGGCGAGCAGCGCACGTCGAACTTCCTGCTGTGGCAGTCGGCGTACGCGGAGCTGGTCTTCCTGGACACGCTGTTCCCCGACTTCGACCGCCGGCACATCTGGGAGGCGATCGAGATCTACGCGCGACGCGATCGACGTTTCGGTGGGGCCCTCGACACACCCGGAGCGGTCTGATGACCACGCTCGAGGTCGCCCGCGCCGCGCTGGAGCGCTACCACGACGTCACCGTCGACGACGACGGCGCGATCACGTTCGCCCACGGCGGGGTGCTGTGCGTCGTGCAGGGCCTGGAGCTGGAGGAGGGGCTGCCGGTCCTCAACCTGACCTGTGTCGTCGCCTGGGACCTGCCCGTCGAGGACGACGTCCCCACGCGCGTCGCGATGGGCGCGGGGGAGGGGCTGTTCGGCACGCCGCGGGTGATCCGCGGTGAAGAGGGCTGGGACGTGACGCTCCGGTACGCCTTCCCCGCGGCCGGGCTGGAGGAGAAGGCGATGGGCACGCTGCTGATGCTCGTGGTGGGACACGCCTCGGCCCTGCGCGCCGAGCTCACCGGGGAATGAGGTGACGTGCTGTTCGGCATCGTCCGGACGCGCATCGTCGGCTACCGGTTCGACGCCCCGTCGTCGGCGTCGCCGGGCTCGCCGCGCCGGCCGGGGTGATGGCCGGGCAGGTGATCGGCACCCGCAGCGGTGTCAGGCGCGTGTTCCGGATCGCCGCCGGCTGATCAGGCCTCGCCCGCGAGGTGCACCAGCGGCAGCTGGGACAGCTCCGTCGGCGACAGCCTGCCGGCCGCACCGAGCACGTCGTTCTGCGTCTTCTGCATCCGCGCGTCGATCAGCCCGGACAGGGCGTAGGCGACGCGGCCGAGCAGCCGGACCGTGGTGTCGTCGACGATGGGCCGCGGCGTGGAGACCACCGCGATGCCCGTCGGCCTGCCCTCGTTGGACTGTGCCGCGCCGATCGTGAACGCCTCGCGGGGGTTCACGTGCCGCGACGCGTAGTGGTCGCGCAGCTTCTTGACCATCGAGTGGAACTCGCCGACGTTGCCGTCGAGCTCGAGCTCCTCCAGGTCCTTGTCGGTGAGCACCGAGGTACGGCCGGAGAAGCAGCGCACGTAGCCGATCAGCGCACCGGTCCACAGGGCCTCCACCAGCGCCGTGTCGGTGTCCACCCGTACCGGCCCGCTGTCGGGCGCGTTCAGCGCGGTGACGAGGTGTTCGCAGCAGCGCAGGACGTACTGCAGGTCCTCGAACACCGCGGCCAGCGAGGCGAGCTCACCGGCCTCCGGGCTGTCGAGCCTCCGTACGGTGCTCGGTGCGGTTGCCGTGGGGGCCGAGCCGTTGGTGCCTGCGTCGTCGGTCACGACCGCACGCTAGCCGCCGGTCCGCGAACCGGATGTGTCGATGTGAGACGGGGGCCACAGTCAGCGGGCGCCGCAGTCGCGGCACATCCCGAAGATCTCGACGGTGTGGCTGAGCTCGGTGTAGCCGTGGGTCTCGGCGATCTTCTGGGCCCAGCTCTCGACGGCCGGGCCCTCGATCTCCTCGGCCGCGCCGCAGCGGCGGCACACCAGGTGATGGTGGTGCTCGGCGGTGGCGCAGCGCCGGTAGACGGCCTCGCCGGACGCGGTGCGCAGGACGTCGACCTCGCCGCCGTCGGCCAGGGTCTGCAGCGTGCGGTAGACGGTGGTGAGCCCGATGCCGTCGCCGGTGCGCCGCAGCTCCTCGTGGATCTCCTGGGCGGAGCGGAAGTCGTCGAGGCGGTCGAGCAGGGCCGACACGGCGACGCGCTGGCGGGTGGAGCGGACGGCGCGCGTCATCGGCTCTCCTCCGCGTGGGCCACGGCGTCGACGACGATGTGCGCCAGGTGGTCGTCCACCAGGGAGTACACCACCTCGCGGCCCTGCCGCTCGCCCTCGACCACGCCCGCCGCCTTCAGCACGCGCAGGTGCTGGCTGATCAGGGGCTGGGTGACGCCGAGCCCGTCGACGAGGTCGTGGACGCAGCGGCTGGACTCCAGCAGTTGCAGCACGATCGCGATCCGGACCGGCGCCGCGAGGGCGCGCAGCAGGTCGCCTGCCGACGCGAGCGTCCGCGGGGTGCGGACCGGCGCCGCTGCGGGACGCGCTCCCGCGTGCGTGTTCGCGTCGTCGGCGACGATCGACATGTGGTTCCTTCCCCTGGGCCGCTCCATTCTAGGTGGGTGGGATGGTGGCGCGGTGCTGCTCGTGTGCCGCTTCGTCCCGCCCGTTCCCGCCGATCTCCTGCCCCGTGCCCGCCGGGCCCTCGAGCTGCTCACCCGGGCCGACGGCTGCCTCGGTGGTGAGCTGGGCCGCGCGGTCGACGAGCCGGACCAGTGGGTGTTGACGGTCCGCTTCGCCTCGGTGAACGCCTACCGCCGGGCGCTGAGCCCCTTCGAGGTCCGCGAACACGTCGTGCCCCTGCTGAGCGAGGCGCGGCCGGAGCCGTCCGCCCACGAGACGCTGTTGGCGGCAGTGAACGGTGACGTGGTCGAGTTTCCGAGTCTGCTGGCGTGACCTCGCACGGCTGGTACCCACCTCGCAGGCTCCGCAGTCCCTGCGAGGTGTGCACCAGCCATGCGAGGTGCCGGCGACCTTCCCGGTGAGCCCACGCGCGCCGTGGCCGCCGGGCCACGCTGCCCCCGTGGATCCGTTCCGGCCTGGCGTCAATCTGCGGTCCGACCTGCTCGCGGCAGGCGTGGGCGACAAGGAGCTGCGCCTCCTGCGGCGGGCCGGGCTGATCGCCACCGTCCGCCCCGGCGCCTACGTGGCCGGACCCATGGTCGGCGGCGACGCAGCCGTGGCCCGGCATCGGCTCGCGGTGATCGCAGCCTCGTCGCAACTCGGCGCGGGAGTGGTGTTCAGCCATGTCTCCGCTGCAGTGATGCACGGGTTGCCGCTGTGGTCGACGGCGCTCGACAAGGTGCACGGCACACGTGACCGTCGCTCGGGGGCGAGCCTCAGTCGCGGGCTGCACCTGCACGCCGCCGCGCTGGATCCCGACGAGATCGTCGTCGTGGACGGCGTCCTGGTGACGTCGATCGCCCGGACGTTGGCCGATCTTGCGAGGTTCCTGCCGTTCGAGCAGGCCCTCGTGCCCGCCGACGCTGCGCTCCACGGGCACCGGGTGACCCGCGCCGAGCTCGCTGCCTCGCTGGACGGCGCGGCCCGGCGCCCGGGCAACCCCGCGGCCAGGCGGGTGCTCGCGTTCGCGCGGCCGGGAGCGGACAGCCCTGGCGAGTCGCGGAGCCGGCTGGCGATCCACCGCGCGGGCCTGCCGGATCCGGCGCTGCAGCACGAGGTGCGCGCGCCGGACGGGCGAGTTCTCGGCCGGGTGGACTTCTGGTGGGAGGAGTTCGGCACGGCAGGCGAGTTCGACGGCCGCATCAAGTACGGCCGGTCGCTCCGGCCCGGGCAGGACCCGGGAGCCGTGGTGTTCGAGGAGAAGGTGCGCGAGGACGCCATCCGCGCCGACGGCCACGGCATGGTGCGGTGGATCTGGTCGGAGATCGCGCCGTTCGACGGGGTCGCGCGCCGGCTGCGGGCTGTGTTCGGGCGGCCCCGAGGTTGACCTCGCAGGCCCGGTAGTCACGTCGCAGGCTCCGCGGACTCTGCGACGTGGCAGCGGGGCCTGCGAGGTCGGAGAATGCTCCGCCTCGGTACCCTGGAGGCCCGCACGTTCCTCTCGTCTGGAGTCCCTGTGGCCCGCAAGCTCTCATCCGGCTCGATCGACACCATTGTCGCGCTGGCGAAGCGTCGCGGCTTCGTCTTCGCGTCGGGGGAGATCTACGGCGGCACGCGGTCGGCGTGGGACTACGGCCCCCTGGGTGTCGAGCTCAAGGAGAACGTCAAGCGGCAGTGGTGGAAGTCGATGGTCACCGGCCGCGACGACGTCGTGGGCCTCGACAGCTCGGTGATCCTGCCCCGCCAGGTGTGGGTCGCGTCCGGCCACGTCGGCGTGTTCAACGACCCACTGGTCGAGTGCCTGAGCTGCCACAAACGCTTCCGCGCCGACCAGCTCGCCGAGGAGTACGTGGAGCGCACCGGCAAGGCCGCCGCCGAGGACGACCTCTCCGACGTCCCCTGCCCGAACTGCGGCACCCGCGGGCAGTACACCGCCCCGCAGGACTTCAACATGATGCTGGAGACCCACCTCGGCCCGGTGAAGACCGACGAGGGCCTGCACTACCTGCGGCCCGAGACGGCACAGGGCATCTTCGTCAACTTCCTCAACGTGCAGACCACCTCGCGCAAGAAGCCGCCGTTCGGTATCGGCCAGATGGGCAAGAGCTTCCGCAACGAGATCACGCCCGGCAACTTCATCTTCCGCACGCGCGAGTTCGAGCAGATGGAGATGGAGTACTTCGTCGAGCCCGGTACCGACGAGGAGCTGCACCAGTACTGGATCGACCAGCGCACCGCCTGGTACGTCGACCTCGGCATCGACCCGGAGAACCTGCGCCACCACGAGCACCCGAAGGAGAAGCTCTCCCACTACTCCAAGCGCACGGTGGACATCGAGTACAGGTTCACCTTCACCGGCCAGGAGTGGGGCGAGCTGGAGGGCGTCGCCAACCGCACCGACTTCGACCTCACGACGCACAGCAACCACTCGGGCGTCGACCTGTCGTTCTACGACCAGGCCAGCGGCACCCGTTACCGCCCTTACGTGATCGAGCCCGCGGCCGGCGTCGGCCGCTCGATGATGGCGTTCCTCATCGAGGCCTACACCGAGGACGAGGCCCCCAACGCCAAGGGCGGCGTCGACACCCGGGTCGTGCTGCGGCTGGACCGCCGCCTCGCGCCCGTCAAGGCCGCGGTGCTGCCGCTCTCCCGCAACGCCGACCTCTCGCCCAAGGCCCGCGATCTCGCCGCGGCCCTGCGCAAGCACTGGAACGTCGAGTTCGACGACGCCGGTGCCATCGGCCGCCGCTACCGTCGCCAGGACGAGATCGGCACGCCGTTCTGCCTGACGGTCGACTTCGACACCCTCAACGACCAGGCCGTGACGATCCGCGAGCGCGACTCGATGGCACAGGAGCGCGTGGCACTGGACCAGGTGGAGCCCTACCTGGCCGCGCGCCTGATCGGCTGCTAGAACACCGCCGCCCCGACCGCATCGAGCCCGCTCGATGCGGTGGCGGCGGGTCAGTGGTGTGCGGGGAGGAGGCGGTCCAGGAGGTCCTGCATCGTGACCAGCCCCACCAGCTCGCCCTGCTCGGCGACGAGCGCCAGGTGGGTGCGGCCGTCGCGCATGGCGCCGAGCGCGTCGTGCAGGGGCGTCGCGGCGTCGAGGGTCGGCACCGGTCGCATCAGGTCGGCCGCCGACTCCGAACCGGTCAGGGCGTCGCGGACGTGCACGACGCCGACCGGCCGCCCGTCGGCGCCGGTGACGATCAGACGCAGGTGCCCGCTCCGCCGCGACACCGCGCGGATCTCCTCCGGCGTGGCACCCACCGGGACCGACGCCACCTCGGCGCGGACCACCTCGCGCAGCGGCGCGCGGTCCAGGTCCAGCGCGGTGACGAGACGGTCGCGCTCCCCGGCGTCGAGGGCGCCCGTCCGCGCGGAGTGCAGCACCAGCTCGCGCAGGTCGTCGGGGTTGCGGCCCTCCCCGACCTCGTCGACGGGCTCGACGCCGACGCGGCGCAGGCACCAGTTGGCCATGCCGTTGAGCCCGAGCAGCACGGGCCGTGTGAGCACCATGAACCCGCGCATCGGCAGGGCCAGCAACGTGGCCGAGCGCTCCGGGTGCGCGATGGCCCACGACTTGGGCGCCATCTCGCCCACGACGAGGTGCAGGAACGTCACGATGATCAGTGACAGCACGAAGGACAGCACCCCCGCCGCGGTCTCGCCCAGCCCACCGAACAGCGGCCCGAGCAGGTCCTCGACCGCCGGCTTGCCCAGCGCACCCAGGCCGAGCGTGCAGAGCGTGATGCCCAGCTGCGAGCCGGCGAGCAGCAGCGAGAGGTCCTTGGCGCTCGCCAGCGCCGCGCGCGCCGACGCGCTGGACGCGGCGGCCTCCTCCAACCGGTAGCGGCGGGCGGCGACGAGCGCGAACTCGACCGCGACGAAGAACGCGCTCAGGGCGATCAGGCCGGCCGAGACCCACAGGGCGGCAGCGGTACTCATGCCGCCACCTCCGCGGCGGCCCAGGCCATCCGGACGGTCGCCGGCACGCGGCGCTGCACGGCACACACGGTGATCGCCAGCTCCCGCCCGTCGAGGTCCAGCACCACGGTGTCGCCCACCTGGGGCAGCCGCTGCAGCGCGTCGATGACCAGGCCGCCGACGGTCTGGTACTCGCCGTCCACCACGTCCGCGCCGATCAGGCGCCCCATCTCCTCGATGTTCATCGAGGCGTCGACGGTCCATTCGCCGTCGCCGATCCGGGGCCGATCGACGCCCGCGGGGTCGTGCTCGTCGGTGATCTCGCCGACCAGCTCCTCGGCGATGTCCTCCATCGTGATCACGCCGGCGAGACCGCCGTACTCGTCGACCACGCACGCGAACTCGTCGTCGGCCGCGCGCAGCGCGGCGAGCACCGCGGGCAGCGGCAGGGAGTCGGGCACGAGCACGGGCCTGCGGGCGGCGTCGGCGACGCGGATCGCGGACAGGTCCTGACCGTCCAGGGCCAGCACGTCGCGCAGGCAGATCACGCCCACGACGTCGTCCGCCCCGGAGCCCAGCACGGGCAGCCGCGAGTGTCCCGACGCCATGACCTCGACCAGGTCGGCGATGGTCGCGTCGGCCCCGATCGACGTCACGCGCGGCCGGGGGATCATCGCGGCCCGCGCGGAGCGGCCGGTGAAGTCCAGCACGCGGTCCAGCAGCGTGGAGAGCTCCTCGTCGAGGTCGCCGTGCTCGCGGGACTCGCCGATGATCGCCTCCAGGTCGCGTGGCGTGGCCGAGTGCTCCACGTCGTGCACCGGCTCGATCCGCAGGGCCTTGAGCAGCAGGTTGGACGCGGCGTCGAAGACGTGGATCAGCCAGCCGAACAGCCTGAGGTAGACGGTGGTGGACAGTGCCAGCGCACGGGCCACCGGCTCGGGCCGGGCGATCGCGAGGTTCTTGGGGAACAGCTCGCCGAACACCATCTGCACGACGGTGGCCAGCAGGAGTGCGAACACGGTGCCGACGGCGATGCCGACGCCGGCGGGCACGCCCACCCCGCCGAGCAGGGCGCCGAGGCCCGCGCCGATCAGCGGCTCGGCGACGTAACCGACGAGCAGGCCGGTGACGGTGATGCCGAGCTGGGCCCCCGAGAGCATGAAGGAGGTGCGGTCGGTGACGGTGAGGGCGCGGCGCGCACCGGCGTCGCCGTCCACCCCGTCGACCGAGCCTGCGCGGGCGCGGAGCCGGGCCCGGTCGACGGCCATGTATCCGAACTCCTGGGCGACGAAGTAGCCGGTGAGCGCCGTGATGGCGACGACGACGACCACGCCGAGGAGGATGTGGAGGATATCGATGATCATTGTGCGGTCCGCCCTGCGCGGGCGGTGCCGGTACTGTCTGCCGGGTCCATGGATCCTGTCTCGTCGGCCACCCGCATCGCGCAGGTGGTGCGTCCCAGGGGTCAACGCGCAGCTCGGCGTCGGCAGTTCCGCCTGAGACCGCGATCACTCTCCAGCCTGCGGCGGTGGCCGGCACCCGTCGCGGCCCGCCGGTCGGCGTCGCGCCCACCGTGGCCTGCTCGCCGCCGAACGCGGCCGGCTGCGGGACGCACGGCTACGCTTGGCCGCGTGACCCACGTGCAGCCCGGCGCCGACTCCCGCCTCCGCGAGCTCGGCGCGGCCCTGCGGAAGCTTGCCGGGGACGGCGTCGGCGTGGTGCGGGTGCTCGACCGCCACGGGTTCGGCACGGTCGAGAGCGGGCAGCTGCTCGCGGGCACCGCCTCGGGCGCGCTCGCCGGGGTGCTCTACCGGGGCGCGCTGGACGCCGCCGCCGTCCCGCTCGCCGCCGCGTCGGCCGCCACCGCACAGACCCGCACGGCCCACGTCCCCGAGCCCGCCGCCCTCGCCGCGGGCCTCGCCTGCTCCGGCGGGGCGACGCTGCTCGGCCACCCGCTGGCGGCCGCGTCCGCCGAGGCGCTCGGGGCGGCGCTGGAACGGGGAACTCCCGCCGCACTCGTCTCGCCCGCCGACGGGAGCGCCGCGCTCGTGCTCGCCGGGATCGAGCTGGCCGATGTCGTGGGCACGCTCGGCTCCACCGATCTCGACGAGGCCGCCGTCACGGCCGCCCGGCAGCTGCTGCGCCGCGGCGCCACCGTCACGGAACGGGTCGCGGCCGGGGACGGTCCCGAGCTGCTGCTGGATCTCTGGGTGCCGGTGCCGTCGGTGCTGGTCGTGGGCACGGGCGCGATCGGGGAGGCCGTCTTGGCCCAGGCCGCGCTGCTGGGCTGGGCATCGCGCCAGGAGAGCGAGCTGGACGCCGCTGTCGCCGCTGTCGCCGCGTTCTCCGACGCCGACGTGCTGGTGCTGCTCGACCACGCGCCGACGTTCGACACCGCCCTGATCGAGGGGCTGCGTGGGCGCGGCTTCATCGGCGCGCTCGGCTCCCGGCACACGCAGTCGACGCGGCGCGAGCGGCTGCGTGCCGCCGGCCTCACCGACGCCGAGATGGCGCGGCTCCACGGCCCCGTCGGCCTCGACCTGGGCGCCCGCACCCCCGCCGAGACCGCGGTGTCGGTCGTCGCTCAGGTGATCGCCGCGCGCGCCGGGCGCGCCGGAACCGCGCTCGCCACAGCCGAGGGCCGGATCGGCGGATGACCGGCGCCCCCTACTCGGAGGCACGCACGAAGCCGCTTCGCAGCCACCGCCGGTCGGAGCCCGCCGCACCCGGGCGGCGGCGCGGCTGGGTCACCAGGATCGTGCTCGGCGCCGTGCTCATCGGCCTGCTCGTCGTCGGCGGTACCGCGGCCCGGGTGTGGCAGGTGGCCCGGATCGACGACCGGCGACCCGTCGACGCCGTGGTGGTGCTCGGCGCCGCCCAGTACGACGGCCAGCCCAGCTCGATCTTCGCGGCGCGCCTGCGCCACGCCCAGCAGCTCTACGACGACGGCTTCGCCTCGCGGATCGTCACCGCCGGGGGCGGCCGGGTCGGCGACGCCTACACCGAGGCCGCCGCCGGGCGTCGCTACCTGGTGGCCCGCGGCGTCCCCGCGTCCGCCGTCGTCGCGGTGCCGGTCGGCTCGGACACGCTCGGCAGCCTGGAGGCCGTCGCCACGAAGGCGGGGCAGGACGGCTGGAGCAGCGCGCTCGTCGTCAGCGATCCCTGGCATTCGCTGCGGGCCCGGCAGATGGCGCGCGACAGCGGGCTGGTGGCGTGGACGTCGCCGACGCGCTCCGGCCCGGTGGTGCAGACCCGCGAGACCCAGCTGCGGTACATCGTCCGCGAGACCGGCGCGATGCTCTACTACCGGCTCACGCACGCATCGGTGGACACGGAGACCTCGGGGCTCGGGTGACGGACGGTATCGATCACTACGGGGACCTCGACCGGGAGCGGCTGTTCCCCGAGCCCCCCAAGGACCTCGGCCGCCCCGACCGGCGCAGCCCGTTCTCCCGCGACCGCGCGCGCGTGCTGCACTCCGCGGCGCTGCGGAGGCTCGCGGGAAAGACACAGGTGGTGGGCCCGGGGGAGGGCGCGGAGGTCAGCGGTGCTCCGCGCACCCGCCTGACGCACTCGCTGGAGGTGGCCCAGATCGGCCGCGGCATCGCCGAGGACCTGGGCTGTGACCAGGACGTCGTCGACACCGCGGGGCTGGCCCACGACATCGGCCATCCGCCGTTCGGGCACAACGGGGAGCGGGCGCTGGACGAGTTCGGCGGCTTCGAAGGCAATGCGCAGACGCTCCGGATCCTGACCCGCCTCGAACCCAAGATCTCCGGCTGCGGGCTCAACCTCACCCGCGCCTCCCTCGACGCGTCCTGCAAGTACCCGTGGGTGCGCCGCCCCGGCGACCGCAAGTACGGCGCGTACCCGGCCGACGCCGAGGTGTTCGCCTGGGTCCGTCGGAGTGCCCCCGAGGGCCGCCGCTGCATCGAGGCCCAGGTGATGGACTGGGCCGACGACGTCGCGTACTCGGTGCACGACGTGGAGGACGGCATCCTCTCGGGCCGCATCGACCTGGCCGCGCTCGGTTCGCCCTCGGAGCAGGCCCTGCTGGTGGACCTGGCCGCGCGCCACTTCGGCGCGGACCGGGATGCGCTGGCCGAGGCGGGGGCGGCGTTGCGGGCCCTGCCCGTCGTCGATGCGGTGCGGGGCTTCAGCGCGGACACCGCGCTGTCGTCGGGTTACGTGGCGCTCAAGCGGCTGACCAGCGATCTCGTCGGCCGGTTCGTCGCGGCCGCCACCGACGCCACCCGCGACGCGTACGGCGACGGGCCGCTCACCCGCTACGCCGCCGACCTGGTGGTGCCGCCGCGGGTCGGCGCCGAGGTGGCGCTGCTCAAGGCCGTGGCACTGCGGTACGTGATGAGCGATCCGGCGCGGCTCGCGATGCAGGCCGGCCAGCGCGAGCTGCTCGCCGAGCTGGCCGCCGGGCTGCTGGCCAAGGCCCCCGACACGCTGGACCCGGTGTTCGCCGAGGCCTGGGCCGTGGCCGCGGACGACGCCGAGCGGCTGCGGGTGGTGGTCGACCAGGTCGCGATGCTCACCGACCAGCAGGCGGAGGCGCGGCACGCGGCACTGGCGGGTCGGTGACGATCGCCCGGACCTCCAGGTCCTGACGCCCGCCGACGCCGGGGACCGACGAGCGCTCGCCGTCGCGCGTCATGCCCGGGTTCCGGTGTGACGCGCGTCTCGTCCCGTCACGATTCGGGCGCCGGCCCCGTCCCTCCGGTGACGACGATCCCGAGGAGGACGACATGGCACGCATCCCCGCAGTCGAGGAGAAGGACGCCGGCGCGGCCGGGCGGCTGGTGTACCGGTACGCGGCTCGGCGCTTCGGTGCGGTGCCCGAGCCGCTCGCGATCGCCCGGCACCACACGCGGCTGTTCTGGGCCGGGCTGGTGTCGGAGGCCGCCTACGAGAAGGCGTACACCGTCCTGCCGGCGCGGGTGCGGCAGCTGGCCGTCTACCGGACGGCCTCGGCCGTCGGGTGCTCGTGGTGCGTCGACTTCGGCACCATGCTGCAGCGCCTCGACGGCCTCGACGTCGAGCGTCTGGCCCACATCGACGAGTACGAGACGAACCGGCTCTACTCCGACACCGAACGGCTCGCGCTGGCCTACGCCGACGCGATGACGGCCCAGCCGATGACCGTCACCGACGACCAGGTCGCCGTACTCGAGACCGCGCTCGGGTGCGACGGGCTGGTGGAGCTGACGCACGCGATCGCACTGGAGAACATGCGCGCGCGGTTCAACCACGCGCTCGGCGTCACCGACCAGGGCTTCGACGCGGCGTGCCGGGTCCGAGCCGGAGCTTCTCGGGATTGAACACGCCGTAGATCTCCGACACGAGCCCGTCCCGGAGCGTGAACACGGTGACCGACGCCGCGAGCTGCCCCGTAGCCGGGGTGAGCAGCCCGAGCTCGCCGTTGACGAGCACCGGGTGGCCGGCGAGCAGCCCGGGGCCGTAGCGCTCCAGCAGCCCGAGCAGCAGCCGGGCCACCTTGTCCGGGCCCACCACCGGCCTGCGGGCCGCGTTGACCACGCCGCCGCCGTCGTTGACGAGCACGACGTCCGGGTGCAGCAGCGCCACCAGCGCGGCGCGGTCGGCTCGCGCCATCGCGTCCGCGAACCTCCCGAGCACGGCCTGCTGGTCGGCGGTGCGCGCCCGGGCGGGGGGATCGGCCGCGGCGACGATGCGGCGCGCCCGTGCCGCGTGCTGGCGGGCGGTGGCCTCCGGGCAGCCCAGGACGTCCGCGATGTCGGCGTAGGGCAGCGCGAGCGCCTCGCTGAGCACGAACGCGACGCGCTGGGGCGGGCTGAGCCGTTCCAACACCACCATCGCGGCCATCCGGACGTCCTCGTTGCGGACCACGGCAGCCAGCGGCTCGTCGGGGTCACCGCTGGTCAGCAGCGGTTCGGGCAGCCACGGGCCGACGTAGCGTTCGCGCCGGGACGCCGCCGAGCGGAGCTTGTCCAGGCACAGGCGCCCGACCACCGTGACCAGCCAGGCGCGCTCGTCGCGCAGGCCCGCCCGGCCCTCGGGGCCGAGGGCGGTGAGGCGCAGCCAGGTCTCCTGCACCGCGTCCTCGGCGTCGGCGAGGCTGCCGGTGACCCGGTAGCCGACGCGGAGCAGGTGCGGGCGGTGCTCCTCGAACGTGTCGGCCTGCACCAGCGCGACGCTACGCCGCGACCGTCGAGCCCGGCGGGAGTTTCTGGCCCGGGCAGGCCCGCAGGACGCGGGCGATCGCGTCGCGCTCCGCGGTGGTGACCCACAGCCGGTACGTGGCCTTCACCTCGACCTGCCGGGCCACGTAGGCGCAGCGGTAGGAGCTCACCGGCGGCAGCCAGGTGGCCGCGTCGCCGTCGCCCTTGGACTGGTTGGTGGGTCCGTCCACGGCCAGCAGGTTGAGCGGGTCGCCGGCCAGCTTCAGGCGGGTCGCCGCGTCGAGCTTCTGGGCGCCCTTCTGCCAGGCGTCCGACAGCGCGACGACGTGGTCGATCTGCACGGCCTCGCTGCTGCCCCGGCCGCGGACGAAGGCGATCACCCGCCCGGTGTAGGGGTCGTTCAGGGTGCCGGTGAGCACCACGCACGGCCGCGCCGCCCGCCGGAAGGTCTCCCCGGTCATGTCGCGGGCCAGCACGTCGTTGCGCTGGTCGCAGCCGTTGTGGTCGACGTCGGACCAGGCGGGCCCGAACCGGCCGCGGGTGTAGCCGGTCTTGGGAGCGCGGCCCTTGACCGGGAGCGTCGCGAGCGCGGCGGCGGCGTCGCCTGCGGGGGCGGGTGCCGGCGTCGCGGCGGGCGTCCGCGGGGCACCGGTCGTCACCGGCGCCGCCGGGACCGGGAACACCGGCAGCGTCAGGGCCGGGAGCGACGAGCAGGCGGTGAGGGAGACGGCCAGAGCCGCCGTCGCGAGGAACCGGGTCGTCCGCCTGCTGCCGTGCCGCACCCGTCCGATCATGCCGTCGCCCGGTCCGCCCGGCGCGCAGGCGCGCGGGGCACGACCGTGGGGCGGTGCGTTCCCGGACCGCCCGCGCCTGCGGTGGCGGAGCCCCGGCCGACCGGCACCCTCCGCACCCGGCGGCACTAGACTCGGCCCCGTGGCAGGGCGGATCCGGGACAGCGACATCGTCGAGGTCAGGGACCGCGCGCGCATCGACGAGATCATCGGCGACTACGTGGCCCTGCGCCCCGCAGGCGCGGGCTCGCTGAAGGGGCTCTGCCCCTTCCACGACGAGAAGTCGCCGTCGTTCAACGTGCGCCCGAGCCACAACACGTTCCACTGCTTCGGCTGCGGCGAGGGTGGCGACGCCATCGCGTTCCTGCAGAAGATCGAGGTCGTCGGGTTCGTCGAGGCCGTGGAGCGCCTCGCCGACCGCGTCGGGTTCCAGCTCACCTACGAGGGCGGCGGCAGCTCCGTCCAGCGCGACCGCGGCACCAAGACGCGCCTGCTGGAGGCGAACAAGCGCGCCGCAGAGTTCTACGCGGCCCAGCTCCGCACCCCCGAGGCCGCGCCCGCCATCCAGTTCCTCGCCTCGCGCGGGTTCGACGCGGCGGCGGCGGCGACGTTCGGCTGCGGCTACGCCCCGGCCGGCTGGGACGTGCTCACCAAGCACCTGCTCGCCGGCGGGTTCTCGCTCGACGAGCTGACGAAGGCCGGGCTGTCCAAGGAGGGCAACCGGGGCGCCATCGACCGGTTCCACCGCAGGCTGCTGTGGCCCATCCGCGACCGCGGTGGCGAGGTGGTCGGGTTCGGCGCCCGGCGCCTGTTCGACGACGACAAGATCGAGGCCAAGTACCTCAACACGTCCGATTCGCCGGTGTACCGCAAGTCCAGCGTGCTGTTCGGGCTGGACCTGGCCAAGCAGGAGATCGTCAAGCGTCGCCAGGTGGTGGTCGTCGAGGGCTACACCGACGTGATGGCCATGCACCTCGCCGGCGTGCCGACGGCGGTGGCGTCGTGCGGCACGGCGTTCGGCGCCGACCACATCGCGGTGATCCGGCGCCTCATCGGCGACGACTCGTTCGACATGGGCGAGGTCATCTACACCTTCGACGGCGACGCGGCCGGCCAGGCGGCGGCGATCAAGGCGTTCGAGGGCGAGCAGACGTTCGCCACCCAGACGTTCGTCACGATCGCCCCCGACGGCCAGGACCCCTGCGAGCTGCGCCAGGCCCACGGCGACACCGCCGTGCGCGATCTCGTGGCCCGCCGCGAGCCGATCTACGAGTTCGCCATCCGCACGATCCTGCGCGAGTACGACCTCGACCGCGCCGAGGGCCGGGTCGCGGCGCTGCAGCGCACCGTGCCGCTGGTGGCGCTGATCAAGCGGGAGGACCTGCGCGACGAGTACGCGCGCCGGCTCGCGGGCTGGACCAGCTGGGACGACATCGCCATGGTGGTGCGCCGCGTGCGCGAGTCGGCCGGGGGTGGGCGGGTGGACGGCACCGCCCGCAGCCGCCGCCCGGCCGTCCCCGCCCCGCCGAAGGACGACCCCCGCCTGCACGTGCAACGTGAGGCGCTCAAGGCCGCGCTGCAGGTGCCCGCCGTCGCGGGCCCGACCTACGACGAGCTGCCCGATCAGGCGTTCACCCACCCCGCGCTGGCCGGTGTGCACCGCGCGATGCAGGCCGCGGGCGGGGTCGGAGCCGGGCTCGCCGGCCAGCCCTGGCTGGAGGCGGTCATGGCGGAGTGCACGCCGGACGTGCGGCCGCTGGTCTCCGAGCTGGCCGTCGAGCCGATGGAGCTGCCGCGGCGCACCGGCTCGCGCTTCGACGGCGAGGAGGCCCGGTACGTCGGGAGCATCATCGCCGGGGTGAAGCTGGCGCTCGTGGAGGCCCAGGTGGCCGAGTTGAAGTCGCGGCTGCAGCGCACCAACCCCGTCGAGGACGAGGACGCGTACCTGCAGCTCTTCGGCGATCTCGTGCCGCTCGAGCAGTACCGGATCGCGCTGCGGGGGATGGCGGCCCGGTGAGTGTCCTGCGGAAGCTGCTGCGCCGCGACGGGGTCCCCGCGGCCGTCGCGGCCGCCCTGGACGCCGACGAGCACGTGCTCGCGGCGGCCGCGCTGACCGGCGGCGGGCAGCTCGTGGCCACCTCGCGCGGGCTGTGGCTCCCGGACGGCCCACGTCGGCTGGGCTGGCACCTGATCAGCAAGGCGACCTGGGGCAACGGCGCCATCGCGCTCGTCGAGGCGCAGGAGGTCGATGACCTCGGCGGCGCCGTGCTGATCACCGACCTGGGCGTGGTCCGGCTGCGGCTCGCCGCCCCGGGCCGCGTGCCGCAGGTGGTGCACGAGCGCGTCACGGCGTCGATCAGGAGCCGGCACCATCGCGACCTGCCCGGAGGGGGCGCCTGGTTCGTCCAGCGCAGGGTCGCCGGCCGCGACGGGGTGGTGCTGCAGGTGCGCCCCGACCCCGGCACCGACGAGGCCGCGATGGCTCAGGTCGCGCGCGACTCCGCGCGGAAACTGGGGTTCGGCCAGTAGCAGTACGAGCCTACTGTTCGCCCGATGAGCACCGTCTGGGATCCGACGCTGTACCTCGACTTCGACGACCACCGCGCCCGCCCGTTCCACGACCTGCTCGGGCGGGTCGGCGCGACCTCGCCGCGGCGGGTGGTGGACCTGGGCTGCGGCCCCGGCCACCTGACGGCCCTGCTGTCCGCCCGCTGGCCGGGCGCGACGGTCGCGGCGTCGGACTCGTCGGCCGAGATGGTGGCCGCCGCCCGGGAACGGGGGATCGACGCCGAGCAGGCCGACGTCGTCGACTGGATGCCCGGCCCCGAGGACGACGTGGTGGTCACCAACGCCGTGCTCCAGTGGGTGCCCACGCATCTGACGCTGCTGCCCCGCTGGCTGCGCGCGATGCCGTCGGGCGGGTGGTTCGCGCTGCAGGTGCCGGGCAACTTCGACGCGCCGTCCCACGAGCTGATCCGGGAGGTGCTCGACCAGCCGCGCTGGCGCGGGCGCGTCGACGTCCGCGGGGACGACGCCGTGCCCGAGCCGGGCGGCTACGCCGAGCTGATGGTGCACGCGGGCGCGGACGCCGTCGACGTCTGGGAGACGACCTACCTGCACCACCTCAGCGGCGCCGACCCGGTGCTGCAGTGGATCAGCGCCACCGCGCTGCGCCCGGTGCGCGACGCGCTGCCCGCCGAGGACTACGCGGTCTTCCGGTCGGAGCTTGGCCCCCGCCTGCGTGGGGCCTACCCCGCCCGCCCCGACGGCACGACCTGGTTCCCGTTCCGCCGGATCTTCGCCGTGGCCCGGACGCGCTGAGGGCCGGGCCGGGCTGTCAGTTCTGGTCGGCCCCGATGAAGCCCTTCGCGATGAGCCAGTCACGGGCGACCTTGCGCTGGGGGACGTTGTCGGAGGACTTCTGCCCGTTCAGCTTCAGCATCTCCTCGTCGGTGAGGGCGGCCGCGACCGGGGCGAACGCGTCGGCGATGGCCGGGTTCTTGTCGAAGACGGGCTTGCGGACCGTCAGCGCCGCGTTGTAGAGCGGGTGGTAGGTCTTGTCGTCCTTCAGCACCCGCAGCTTGAGTGCCGGGATCCGCCCGTCGGTGGTGAAGACCTCGCCGAACAGGCACTTCGTCGGGTCGGCGGTGGCCTGGTAGACGGCGCCGGTCTCCAGTACCGTCGGCTGGCCTCCCGGGAGCTGGAAGCCGTAGGTCTTCTGGAAGCCGGGCAGGCCGTCGTCGCGCACGAGGTACTCGCTCTCGACACAGGTGGTCCCGGTGCCCCCCTTGGCGTAGTAGGCCGCCATGTCGGAGTCGGAGTTCAGGTTGAGCTCCTGGGCCTTGGCCTCGGACACCGCGAACGCGTAGGTGTTGTTGAACGCGCTCGGCGCCAGCCACTCGATCTGGTTCTTGGCCAGGTCAGCGGACTTGACCGTGTCGTACTGCTGCCGGGCGTCCTGGATCGGCTTGCCGCCGAGGAAGGTGACCTGCGCGGTGCCGGTGTAGTCCCAGTACATGTCGATCTGACCGCCCAGCAGCGCGTTGCGGGTGGCCTCGGTGCCGCCGATGTTGCACTTGGGGGTCACGGTGGCCTTGACCGACTCCAGCACGGCGACGGTCATCTCGCACAGCACCAGCTGCTCGTCGAAGTCCTTGCTGCCCACCGTGTAGCTCTGCCCGGTCAGGTCGACCTTCTGCGCCAGGCTCCCGCCGCCCGCCGCCGCGCCGGAGCTCTGCTGCAGGCCGCCGCCGGCGCATCCGGCCAGCACGAGTGCCGCTGCCGTCACGACAGCGGTGGCAGATGCCCGTGGGGTTCGTCCGATCACGATGTTCTCCTTCGATGTCCGTGCACGAGTGGTCATCCGCCGGAGCCCCGCACCACCTGCTCGGCGACGGCGGCGAGCCAGTCGACGAACAGGGCGAGGGCCGCCACCAGCGCGGCCACGGCGAATGCGGCGTCGGTGCGCCCGAGCTTCAACATGCTCAGCAGCGGTGTGCCCAGCCCGCCGGCGCCGATGAACGTCGCCAGCGTGGCGGTTCCGACGTTCAGCACGAGCGCGACCCGGATGCCGGCCACCATCACCGGCACCGCGAGCGGCAGCTCGACCAGGCGCAGCGTCATGCCCGCGGACATGCCCATGCCCCGGGCGGCCTCGATGTAGGACGCGTCCACCTGGCGGAGCCCGACCACGGTGTTGGTGAGCACCGGCAGGAACGAGGCGATGACGAGCGCGACGATCGCGCTGGGTGCGCCGAAACCGAGCGGGCTGAACGCCATGATGATGATGACGCCGAACGGGGGCAGCGCCTGCATGAAGCCACCGAAGGCGAGGACCGCGTCGCCGAGGCGGCCGGCCGACGGGCGGCTGAGCAGGATGCCGAGCGGGATCGAGATCGCGACCACCACCAGCGTGGAGATCGCGACCAGGTAGACGTGCTCGCCGAACGAGGCGAGCAGGCCGCCGAGGTCCAGCGCGCGGCCCTCCGGAGCCCGGCCCGGTGCGGTGAAGTCCTGGCTCCTGATCCACACGATCACGAGCCCGACGGTGACGACGACGATCGTCGGCGTCACCAGCAGGGCCCGGCTGCGGCGCGGCAGTGACCGGCGGGCGGCCGCCGGCGCCGCCACGGGGGTGGCGGTGGTGGGAACGGTCACGATCTCCCCTTGGCCCGCAGGTCGCCGACCAGCGCGTCCCAGCGCAACGCACCGCGCGACATCCCGTCGTCGTCGACGACGAGCACCAGCGCGGCACGGGTGTTGAGCATCTCGTCGACGGCGTCGTAGACGGTGCCCCCGACCGGGACCGTCACCAGCGGCGGTGGCGTGTCCTGGCCGGGCACGTGCAGCCAGCGTTGCGGGCGGCCGGCGTCGTCGACGGCCAGCACGGGGTGCCGGCCGGCCGGGTCGCCGCCGCTCGACACGACGACCTCGTCGAGCTGCAGGCGCGCCAGGTCGAGCAGCGACAGCCGGCGCACGGCCGCGCCACCCCCGACGAACTCCGCGACGAAGTCGTCGGCCGGGTGGGTGAGGATCTCGTCGGGGGTGTCGTACTGCCGCAACCGCCCCCCCGCGCCGAAGATCGCGATGCGGTCGCCGAGCTTCACCGCCTCGGTGAGGTCGTGGGTGACGAAGCAGATCGTCTTGGCCACCTGGCGCTGCACCTCGAGGAACTCGTCCTGCAGGCGTTCGCGGGTGATGGGGTCGATGGCCCCGAACGGCTCGTCCATCAGCATCACCGGCGGGTCGGCGGCGAGCCCGCGGGCCACCCCGACGCGTTGCTGCTGGCCACCGGAGAGCTGGCGGGGGTAGCGGTCGCGGTACTGGCCGGGCTCCATCCCCACGAGGTGCAGCAGCTCGTCCACGCGTGCGGCGATGCGGGCGCGGTCCCAGCCGAGCATCTTCGGGACCATGCCGATGTTCTCGCCGATCGACATGTGCGGGAACAGCCCGACCTGCTGGATGACGTAGCCGATGCGGCGCCGGAGCTGGTCGGCGTTGACCGAGGTGACGTCGTCACCGTCCAGGATGATCCGTCCGGTGGAGGGCTCGATGAGCCGGTTCATCATCTTCAGCGTGGTGGTCTTGCCGCAGCCGGACGGGCCGATGAGCATCACGATCGCGCCCTCGGGAACCTCCAGCGTCAGCTCCTCCACCGCCGGGCTGTGCTGGCCGGGATAGGTCTTGCTCACGCCCTCGAGCGCGATCATCGGACGGGTGGTGGACCCGGCCGGGCCGGGCGTGGTGACCTCGGTGGTCTCAGACACGGATTCCCCTCGACGTGGTGAGACGTTTGACGACGACGAACACGACCTCGTAGACGGCCGCCACGACCAGCGGCCCGAAGGTCCCGACGAAGACCTGGGCGAAGCTGCCCGCCCCGCCGAGCCGGGTCAGCCCGTTCTGCAGGGGCTCGCCGAACCCGAGGTCGCTGATGATCGCGGCGACGGCGGCGATCGAGATCATGATGAGCACGGCGACCCGGATGCCCGAGAGCACCACGGGCCAGGCCAGCGGGAGCTGGATGCGCATCATGCGCCGGACGGGGCCCATCCCGATGCCGCGGGCTGCTTCCAGCACGGCCGGGTCGACGGACGAGAGCCCGGCGACCGTGTTGCGCAGCACCGGGTAGATCCCGTAGATCGTGAGCCCGACGATGGCCGGGGCGATGCCGAGGCCGAGCGGCGGTTGCAGGAGGCCGAACAGCGCCAGCGACGGGATGGTCAGCAGCGCCGACGAGATCAGCAACAGGGACTCCTGGGTGCCTGCGCGCAGCCGCCGGGACCAGCCCGGCGGGGTGAGCTGGTTGGTGTGCAGCACCAGGGCCAGCGCCACGGAGATCGCCGTGGCGATCGCGACCGAGTAGAGCACCAGCAGGAAGTGCGTCTGCGCGTAGAACCGGACGTCGGCCGCGTTGGTCGAGAGGTAGCCGATGATGTCGCCCATTCGCCACGCCCCTCTCGTCTGGTTCACCCGGAAAGGGGCACGTTAGCGCTCCAACGCCGATTCGTGGGCATGGAGCGACCGTTCGGCGTCCGTCGACGGCGCGATCCGGGAGGCTCCGCGGGTGGTGCGGATTCGTGAACGGCTTCCCGAAGGACGTCACCCCGCGTCGACCACCTGTCGACCCCGGAGCGCACGACGCCGCGGCGCCGACGCGGCTAGATTCGGACTGTGTCCAAACCCGTCATCCTGACCGTCGACGACGACCCCGGCGTGAGCCGATCCGTTGCCCGCGACCTGCGCCGCCGCTACGGCGCGGACTACCGGATCGTCCGCGCCGAGTCCGGCCGCGACGCGCTCGACGCGCTGCGCGAGCTGGCCCTGCGCGGGGAGCCGGTGGCGGCGATCCTGGCCGACTACCGGATGCCCGAGATGAACGGCATCGACTTCCTCGAGGCGGCGATGGACATCGCCCCGCATGCCCGCCGCGCCCTGCTCACCGCCTACGCCGACACCGACGCCGCGATCCGCGCCATCAACGTCGTGGACGTCGACCACTACCTGCTCAAGCCGTGGGACCCGCCGGAGGAGAAGCTCTATCCGGTGATCGACGCGCTGGTCGAGACCTGGCGCGCGGTCGGCGTGCGGTCGGTGGAGGAGACCCGGGTGGTGGGGCACCGCTGGTCCGCGGAGTGCTTCGCGGCCCGCGACTTCCTGGCCCGCAACTCCGTGCCCTACCGGTACTACTCGATCGAGGACCCGGAGGGTGCGCGGCTGCTGGAGGCGGCGGGCGCCGGGCCGCAGGACGTGCCCGTCGTGATCACCACCGACGGCACGGCCCTGCGGAACCCGACCGAAGCCGAGATCGCGGGCGCGGTCGGCCTCACCACCGACCCGGCGACGGACTTCTACGACCTCATCGTGATCGGTGGTGGACCGGCCGGCTTGGGGAGCGCGGTCTACGGCGCCTCGGAGGGCCTGCGCACGGTGCTGGTCGAGCGGCAGGCCACCGGCGGCCAGGCCGGGCAGAGCTCGCGCATCGAGAACTACCTCGGTTTCCCCGACGGCGTGTCCGGCGCGCAGCTCACCGACCGGGCCCGGCGGCAGGCCGCCAAGTTCGGCGCGGAGGTGCTCACCGCCCGCGACGTCGTCGGGCTGGAGGTGCGGGGCTCGGCGCGCGTCGTGACGTTCGGGGACGGCAGCGAGATCGCCGCGCACGCCGTCGTGCTGGCCACCGGCGTCTCCTACCGCAGCCTCGACGCGCCGGGCGTCGCGGAGCTCACCGGCCGCGGCATCTTCTACGGGTCGGCCGCCACCGAAGCACCGGGGTGCGCCGGACAGGCCGTCTACATCGTCGGCGGGGCCAACTCGGCGGGCCAGGCGGCCGTCTTCTTCTCCCGCCACGCCGAGTCCGTCACGGTGCTGGTGCGCGGCGCGGGCCTGGAGGCGTCGATGTCGACGTACCTGATCAAGCAGCTCGACGCGATCGACAACGTCCACGTGCGCGCCGGCACCGAGGTTGCCGAGGCCTGCGGCGACGGGCACCTGCAACGGCTCGTGCTCGCCGACCGCGCGAGCGGCGAGAAGCAGGAGGTCGAGGCGGGCTCGATGTTCGTGTTCATCGGCGCCGCCCCGCGCACCGACTGGCTCGACGGCGTGGTGGTCCGTGACGAGCGCGGGTTCGTCCCGACCGGCCCCGACCTGGTCACGGGCGGTGCCCGGCCGCCGGGCTGGCCGCTCGACCGCGACCCCTACCACCTGGAGTCGAGCGTGCCGGGTGTGTTCGTGGCCGGTGACGTCCGGTCCGAGTCGGTCAAGCGGGTGGCGTCGGCGGTGGGGGAGGGCGCGATGGCCGTGACGCTGGTGCACCGGTACCTCGCCGACCAGTAGCCAGGTCCCCGCACGGCGCCTCCGCAGCCCCCGGCCCGATCCGCGGTTACCCTCGACGTGTGCGACCCGTCTCCTGTGCACCTCGCCGTTGCGGCGGCTGTTCGTGACCGCCCCGGCGCAGCTGCGTGAGCTGTTCCTGTTCGCCGAGCTCACCGACGAGCAGCTGGCCTGGGTGGCCGATCACGTCGACGTCGTCGAGGTGGCCGCGGGCGGCGACATCGTCACCGAGGGCGAGCCGGCCTCCTGCTTCCACGTGCTGCTCTCCGGCTCGATCGCGATGAGCCGCACGATCGGCGGCGAGTCGGTGGAGACCACCCGCACCGAGCAGCCCGGCGTCTACTTCGGAGCGGTGCAGTTCTACCTCGAGGACGAGTCGGCGCGTGACTACCCGGCGTCGGTGCGGGCGGTCACCGACTGCACGGTGCTGGCGCTGCCCGCGCGGGAGTTCGCCGGGCAGTTCGCGCGCTGGTACCCGATGGCCGTCCACCTGCTGGAGGGGATGCTGCTGGGGATGCGCAAGAGCAACTCCCAGGTCGCCGAGCGCGAGCGGCTGCTGGCCCTGGGCAAGCTCTCGGCGGGGCTCACCCACGAGCTCAACAACCCGGCCGCCGCGGCGGGCCGGGCCGCCGACGCGCTGCGCGACCGCGTCGCCGGGATGCGCAACAAGCTGGCCATGATCGCCTCGGGCAGGCTCGCGGGCGCGCAGCTGCAGAAGCTGGTGCTGGCGCAGGACGAGTTCGTCAAGAAGGTGCGCCATGCGCCGGCGCTCTCGCCCATGGACGCCTCCGACCTCGAGGACGAGCTGGGCGACTGGCTCGACGGGCACGGCGTCAGTGGCGGGTGGGACCTCGCGCCGGTGTTCGTCGCGGGCGGGCTGCGGATCGACGACATGGAGGCCGTGCTCACGGCCGCGGGGCCGGACACCCTCGAAGGCGCCGTCCGCTGGCTGGCGTACACCGTGGAGACCGAGAGCCTGCTGCGCGAGATCCTCGACGCCACCGCTCGCATCTCCGATCTCGTCGGCGCGGCCAAGCAGTACTCCCAGATGGACCGCGCTCCCCACCGCTGGATCGACGTGCACGAGGGCCTCGACGCCACGCTGGTGATGTTCGGCCGCAAGCTGGGCGAGGGCAGCGGGATCGCCATCCGTCGCGCCTACGACCGCACGCTGCCGCAGATCCCGGCGTACGCGGCCGAGCTGAACCAGGTGTGGACCAACCTGATCGACAACGCGATCGACGCGATGGACGGCTCGGGCACGCTGACCGTCCGCACCGCCCGGGACGGCGAGCGGCTGCTCGTCGAGATCGGCGACACCGGGCCGGGGATCGCCCCGGACGTCCGGCGCCGGATCTTCGAGCCGTTCTTCACCACGAAGGCCGGGGGCCACGGCACAGGCCGGGGCCTCGACGTCACCTACCGGGTGGTGGTCAACCGCCACCACGGCGACGTGGTGGTGGAGTCCGAGCCCGGCGACACCCGCTTCCGGGTGTCGCTGCCGCTCACGGAGCCGGCGGGCTGACCAGCGCGTCCGCTGCTCCGTGCACGCCACGTACAGGAATCGAAAGGCTCTCCGTGCAGACCCTCCAGCTCGCCGACGACCTCACCCTCACGCGCATGGGCTACGGCGCCATGCAGCTCGCCGGCCCCGGCGTCTGGGGCCCGCCCCGCGACCGCGACGCGGCGATCGCGGTGCTGCGCGAGGTCGTCGACCTCGGGCTGACCCACATCGACACCAGCGACTTCTACGGCCCGCACACCGTCAACGGCGTCATCCGCGATGCCCTGCACCCCTACCCCGACGATCTGCGCATCGTCACGAAGGTCGGTGCGAAGCGCGGGCCGGACAAGTCCTGGCCGCACGCGCTGTCGCGCGACGACCTGACCGACGCCGTCGACGACAACCTCCGCAACCTCGGGGTCGACGCCATCGACGTGGTCAACCTGCGGGTCGGCGGTCAGGAACAGCCCTCGGACGCACCCCTCGCCGAGCCGTTCGGGGTCCTGGCGGAGCTGCAGGCGGCCGGCAAGATCCGCCACCTGGGTCTCAGCAACGTGACCTCCGCCCAGCTCGACGAGGCCCGTTCCATCGCGCCGGTGGTGTGCGTGCAGAACTACTACAACCTCGCGCACCGCGCCGACGACGCCCTCGTGGAGCGGTGCGCCGCCGACGGCGTCGCGTTCGTGCCGTTCTTCCCGCGCGGCGGTTTCAGCCCGCTGCAGTCCGGGGTGCTGGACGACTGCGCGAAGCGCGTGGAGGCGTCCCCCCTGCAGGTGGCGCTGGCGTGGCTGCTGCACCGCTCCCCGACGACGCTGCTGATCCCCGGCACGTCCTCGGTGGCGCACCTGCGGGAGAACGTGGCGGCCGCGACGCTGGAGCTGCCCGCCGACGTCCTCGCCGACCTCGACGCGATCGTGTAGGTGAGCTGCTGTCAGGAGTGCTCGACGAGGTCCCAGGTGGTGCCGAACGGGTCGGTGAACACCGCCACCGTGCCGTAGGGCTCGCGGCGCG
>JBBQEF010000013.1:0-32913 GCA_038320445.1 Mycobacteriales bacterium | reverse complement strand
GTCGGTGATCGTTTCGGCGAAGATAGCTGCAGGTCGCGGGCCTGCGCCGCGATGCTGAGAAAACGTCGGCGGCGCGGGCGACGGCATGCGACGAACGGCGCGGGACCTCTCAGCCGGGTACGGTCACGGCGTGTTCGAGGGTTTCGAGCGGGTCCGGGTCGACACCGGCGAGGCCGTGATCAGCGCCGTGCACGGCGGCACGGGGCCTCCGGTGCTGCTGCTGCACGGTTTCCCGCAGACCTCCGCCATGTGGCATCGGCTCGCGCCGGAGCTGGCCCACGACCACACGGTGGTGGCGGCGGACCTGCGGGGTTACGGCGATTCGTCGTGCCCGCCCTCGGGTGCCGACCACGCCGGCTACGCGTTCCGGGCCATGGCCGCCGACCAGGTGGCGGTGATGCGTTCGCTCGGCCACGAGCGGTTCGCCGTGGTCGGGCACGACCGCGGCGCGCGCGTCGCGCACCGTCTCACCCTCGACCACCCGGCCGCCGTCACGCGCCTCGCGCTGCTCGACATCATGCCGACGCTGCACGTGTACGGGACCGTCGACCGGGCCCTGGCCACGGCGTACTACCACTGGTTCCTCTTCATCCAGCCCGAGCCGGTGCCGGAGATGCTGATCGCGGGCGACCCGATCGGCTACCTGCACACGCTGCTGGGCGGGTGGGGGAGCGGCCTCGGCGCGTTCGCGCCCGCGGCGCTGGCCGAGTACGAGCGCGCCTTCGCCGATCCCGAATGCCGCCACGCGATGCTCGAGGACTACCGCGCGGGGGCGTCGATCGACCTGGAGCACGACCGGGCCGATCTCGACCGGGCCGTGGAGGTGCCGACCCTGATCCTCTGGGGCGGCCGCGGCGTGGTCGGCAACCGGCCCACCGACCCGGTGACCGTGTGGCGCGAACGGGTGGCCGATCCCCGGGCCGCGGTCGTCGACGCCGGTCACTTCCTGGTGGAGGAGCGCCCGGAGGAATCGCTGGCGCAGCTGCGGTCGTTCCTCGCGAAGGGCTGAACCCGTCAGCCGCGGTCCGCCCGGGCGAGCAGGAACCCCCGGCACACCGCCGCGGCGGCGGGGAGCGCCCGACCGGCGTGGTGCAGGAGCCCGACGGGCCGCCACACCGGCTCGGGATGGACGGTGTGCACCGCCACCCCCGGCCCCTCGGCCACCGAGCGCGCCACGAGCGCGACCCCCAGCCCGTGGGCGACGAGGTCGCGCAGCTGCGGCAGGTTGGTGGTCTCGAACGGCACGTGCGGCGTGAAGCCGGCGGCTCCGGCGAGGCGGTCGAGGATCCCCCGAAGCCCGCTGCCCATCGGAAGGCAGACGAACGGCTCGTCCCGCAGCTCCGCGATGTCCAGCGGCCCGGGGCCTGCAGTCGGGTGTTCGGTGCACGTGGCGAGGACGAGCTCGTCGTCGAAGAGCGGCTCGGCCGCGGCCCAGTCGGGCAGGCCGACCGGGACGGGGCCCAGCGCCAGGTCGATCCGGTCCTGGTCGAGATCGTCGAGCAGCACGCGCAGGGCCCCCGAACGCAGGCTCAGCTCGACACCGGGGTACTCCGCGTGGAACGCGGCCAGCGCCCCCGACAGGTCCAACGGCTCGAGCGCCTGGATGGCGCCGATCCGTACCCGGCCGATCACCGCGCCGGTGAGCTGAGCCAGGTCGTCCCGCGCGGCGTCCAGCTCGGCCAGCACGCGCCGGGTCCGGGCCAGGAACAGCTCGCCCGCGTGGGTGAGCGACACCCGGCGGGTGGTACGGGACAGCAACGCTGTGCCCAGCTCGGTCTCCAGCTTGCGGATCTGTACCGACACCGCGGGCTGGGCCACGTGGAGGCGGGTGGCGGCGCGGCCGAACCCGCCGTGCCGGGCGACGGCGTCGAAGTAGGTCAGCTGGCGCAGCTCCATCTATTCATGTTGATGCGTTATGGACCGGAGCGCAAACATGTCTTGGACGGATGGCGTCGTGGCGCGGACGCTGGAGCGCATGACGACGAGATGGATGATCACCGGCGCGTCCGGCGGCTTCGGCCGCGCCATCGCCGAGGCCGCACTGGCCGACGGCGACTCCGTGGTGGCGACCGCCCGCAACCCCGCCGCGCTCGATGACCTGGCCACGCACGACCGCGTGCTCGTGCTGCCCCTCGACGTGACCGATCCCGCGCAGGTCGCCGCGGTGGTGGGGCAGGCCGTCGCGACCGGGGGCGTCGACGTGCTGGTCAACAACGCCGGCCACGGCCTGCTCGGGGCGCTGGAGGAGCTGACGGACGCCCAACTGCGCCGGGTACTGGAGGTGAACCTCCTCGGCGCAGTCGCGATGACCCGCGCCGTGCTGCCGCACATGCGGGCACGTCGCAGCGGCCACATCGTCCAGATGTCCTCGGTGGGCGGCGTGGTGGCCAACCCCGGCCACGCGGCGTACGGGATGTCGAAGTTCGCCCTGGAGGGCGTCTCCGAGGCACTCGCAGGCGAGGTCGCGCCACTCGGGATCCGGGTGACCCTGGTGGAGCCGGGACCGTTCCGCACCGGCTTCGCTGGTCGCTCGATGACGTTCGCCGATCCGATTGCCGCCTACGCCGACACCCCCGCGGGCGCGCTGCGTACGCGGTTCCGTGCCCAGGACGGCGTGCAGCCCGGTGATCCGGCGCGGGCGGCGCGGGCGATCATCGCCGCCGTGCGGTCCGGATCGGCGCCGCTGCGGCTGCCGCTGGGCCGCGAGTCCGTGACACGGATCCGGGCCAAGCTGCAGGCGCAGCTCGCCGACCTCGACACGTGCGCCGAGCTGTCGCTCTCCACCGCCTACCGGGAGTGAGCGCGGGGCTCAGACCAGCGGGCTGGCGGCCAGCACCCGGACGGCCTCGGCGACGGCGGCCCGGCGGGCGACGCGGACGGCCGTCTCGATCGGGCGCAGGGCATCGCGGCGGGCGGCGGCCGCCGACGCCGACAGGGCGCCCCCGGGCTCGTCGACGGACGCGGCCGCGAGGATCGCCTCGACCTCGTCGGCCTGTTGCAGCACGCGCAGGGCCTGGCCGGGCATCCCGGCCGGCCACAGCGAGGCCGGGCGCGAGCGCAGGGTGGCCGCGATCTCCTCGCGCACACCGGGCCGGTGCCGGGCCACGCCCAGCGACGTGAGCACGGACGTGGACTGCCGGACCTGGTCGCGCAGCTCCCGTTCGGCCTGGCTCAGCGCCACGAACTCGGGTACCGGGCCGGGTTCGGGCACGGGATAGGCGGTCCAGCGCAGGACCCCGTCCGCGACCTGGGTGGGCACGATGCCCAGGCCGGGGTCGACGAACAGCACGCCCTCGCCCGCCGCCGTCGCCTCCCGGCTGAAGATCCCCGGTCCGGGCAGCCCACGGACGTCGCCGGGTGCCGGCAGCACGAGACGGGCCGGGCTGCGCGGGGCGGCGCGCCGCAGCGCCGCCAGCAGGAACGTCACCGACGACACCGGTGAGCCCGGTTCGGGCAGCGTCGTGATCGCCGCGGTGGCGGCGTCGGCGGCCTGGACGTCGTGCGCCTCGGCCCACGGTGCCAGCGCGTCGAGGACGTCGTCGGGCGCCGCGGCGCCGGCCAGCCAGGCCGAGCACCACACGGTGAAGGTGGCGGAGGGGCAGGGCACGGCGCCAGGCTAACCAGATGCGGGGCCTTCGGCACTCCGGCCGAGAGGGTGACAGCGACCACGTTCGGTCACATCCGGGTCCGTCGCGTGTCGGTGCAGCAGGCCGGACCGCCGTCCCGGTACACATCAGGAGTGACGACGCACGACTACCGCGGTCTCTTCGGATCCGACGGCACCCGCCGCGTGACCCGCCGCGCCGTCCCGGAGGTGCCGGCCGAGGCCGGGCTGGTGGTGGAGGACCCCTCGAGCGGGTTCTGCGGGGCCGTGGTCACCGTGAACATCCGGGACGTCACCCTGGAGGACCGGCGCGGCAACCGCCGGGTGTTCCCGATGGTGCCGGCCGGATTCCTGCACGAGGGGCAGCCCGCCACGCTCGTGCCGCCCGCACGGGTCGCGACCACCGGGTCGGGGTTGCCCGCGCGGTCGGCTTCGGGCTCGGTGAAGGTGGCAGGCCACGCGGCGCGCACCGCGCGCGCGGCGCGGATCTGGGTGGAGGGCCTGCACGACGCGGAGCTCGTCGAGCGGGTGTGGGGACACGACCTGCGCGTCGAGGGCGTCGTGGTCGAGCCGATGCACGGCATGGACGACCTCGCGGCCGCCGTCGCGGACTTCGAGCCCGGCCCGCAGCGTCACCTCGGGATCCTCGTCGACCACCTGGTGGCCGGATCGAAGGAGACGCGCGCGGCGCAGTCCGTGGCGGGCCCGCACGTGCTCGTCACCGGGCATCCCTACGTCGACGTGTGGGAGGCCGTGAAGCCGTCGGTGGTGGGGATCCGCGCGTGGCCGCGGATCCCGCGCGGCACCGACTGGAAGACCGGCGTGTGCGAGGCTCTGCGCTGGGGAGAGCCCGCCGACGGCGCGCGGCGCGTGCTGGGTGCCGTCCGCAGTTTCCGCGATCTCGAGACGCCGTTGATCGGGGCCGTAGAGAAGCTCATCGACTTCGTGACGGGCTGATCACGGGTCGTCCGTTTCTGGCAGGATCGAGTCATGTCGCCCGCCGTGATCTGGCTCATCGCGGGACTCGTGCTGATCGCGGCCGAGGTGCTGTCGGGGGAGTTCGTGCTCCTGATGCTCGGTGGTGCCGCGTTGCTGGCGGCCGGCGCGTCCGCGGTCGTCACCGGGAGCATCCTCGTCGGCGGTGTCGTGTTCGTGGTCTCCGCGGGCCTGCTGGTCTTCGCGGTACGGCCGCCGCTGCGGCGCAAGCTGGAGCGGGGGCTCGGGCATCACGAGTCCCACGTGGAGCGGCTGGTGGGCGCACGGGCGGTGGTGGTCCGGCGGGTCGACCACGACGGCGGTCAGGTCACGATCGGCGGCGACCTCTGGTCGGCGCGCGCGGTGGGGAACGAGGTCATCGAGGAAGGCTCCGCGGCCACCGTCATGCAGATCTCGGGGGCCACGGCACTGGTGGTCGGCGCCGACCCGGCGTAGACCGACGAACGAAAGGGAGTGGACGCGGGTGGACGGCAGTGGAGTCCTGCTCATCATCGTGGTGTTGCTGGTGGTGCTCGTCGTGGTGTCGCTGATCAAGGCGGTGCAGATCATCCCGCAGGCGACGGCGGCGGTCATCGAACGGCTCGGGCGGTTCAAGGCAACGGCCGATCCCGGCCTCGTGTTCCTGGTGCCGTTCGTCGACAAGGTCCGTGAACGCATCGACCTGCGCGAACAGGTGGTGTCCTTCCCGCCGCAGCCGGTGATCACCCAGGACAACCTGACGGTGAACATCGACACGGTCGTCTACTACCAGGTCACCGACCCCAAGGCCGCGGTCTACGAGATCTCCGACTACATCGTCGGCGTCGAGCAGATCACCACGACCACGCTGCGCAACGTGGTCGGCGGCATGAGCCTCGAGGGCACACTGACCTCCCGCGACCAGATCAACACGGTGCTGCGCGGCGAGCTGGACGAGGCCACCGGCCGGTGGGGCATCCGCGTGGCCCGGGTGGAGATCAAGGCCATCGACCCGCCGCGGTCCATCCAGGACTCGATGGAGCGGCAGATGAAGGCCGACCGCGAGAAGCGCGCCACCATCCTCACCGCGGAGGGCCAGCGGGAGTCGGCCATCCGCAGCGCCGAGGGCAACAAGCAGGCGCAGATCCTCACGGCCGAGGGCGCGAAGCAGGCGCAGATCCTCAACGCCGAGGCCGACCGCCAGTCGCGGATCCTGCGCGCGCAGGGCGTGCGGGCGGCCCGCTACCTGGAGGCCCAGGGCCAGGCGAAGGCGATCGAGAAGGTGTTCGCGGCGATCAAGGCCGGCCGTCCGACCCCGGAGCTGCTGGCCTACCAGTACCTGCAGACGCTGCCGCTGATGGCGCAGGGGGACGCCAACAAGGTCTGGATCGTGCCGTCCGACTTCGGCAAGGCGCTGGAGGGCTTCAGTCGCATGCTCGGCGCCCCCGGTGAGGACGGCGTCTTCAAGTTCCAGCCCTCACCCGTGGAGGACTCCGTCGGGCTCACCAAGCCCCAGCAGGACGACGAGGACATCAAGGACTGGTTCGACACCACGACCGACCCGGCCATCGCGAAGGTCGTGGCGGACGCGGAGGCGGCGGCCCGCCAGCACGTGCCGGCGTTGAGCACCCCTCTCCTGCCGACCGCCGAGCCCGCACCCGTGCCGGCGCCTGCGCCGCTTCCCCCGCAGATGCCGCCGCCGGCGCGGGTCAACGGGCCGGCGCAGCCGAAGAAGGCCCTGACGCCGCCTCCCGCTCCGCAGCGGGAGAGTGCCACCCCCACCCCGCCACGGGGCATGCCTGCGACGCGCCCCGGCTACCCGACCCCGCCTCCCTCGCAGCCCTGACGGGCCGTCAGTTCTCCAGCGCGAAGCCGAACGGGAGCTCCAGGCGGTGCCGTCGCAGGAGGTCGGCATCGGCCAGCAGCTGCCGGGTCGGCGCATCGGCGACCACCTCGCCGTTGTCGATCACCACGCTGCGCGGGCAGAGCTGCAGGGCGTAGGGGAGGTCGTGGGTGACCATGAGAATCGTGGTGCCCAGGCCGAGCAACACCTCGGCCAGCTCGCGGCGGGCCACCGGGTCGAGGTTGGACGACGGCTCGTCGAGCACGAGGATCTCCGGCTCGCACGCCAGCACGGTGGCCAGCGCCACCCGCCTGCGCTGCCCGCCCGACAGGTGCAGGGGGGAGCGGTCACGGTGCTCGGACATGCCGACCGTCGCCAGCGCGGCGCCCACCCTGGCCTGCAGCTCGGCGCCGGAGACGCCGAAGTTGGCCGGACCGAACGCCACGTCCTCGCCCACCGACGGCATGAACAGCTGGTCGTCGGGGTCCTGGAAGACGATCCCGACGCGGCGACGGATCTCCCGGAGGTTGGCCTTCTCGACGGGCAGCCCGCCGACGGAGACGGTGCCGTGGCCCGGCGACAGGATGCCGTTGAGGTGCAGCGCGAGCGTCGTCTTGCCGGCACCGTTCGGGCCCAGCAGCGCCACCCGCTCGCCGCGCTCGATGCGCAGGTCGACGCCGAACAGCGCCTGGTGGCCGTCGGGGTAGGCGAAGGCGAGCCCGTCGACGACCAAGGACGCGGCCGCGGTCACGGGATCATCCATCCGGTCACGGCCAGTGCGAGTGCCACTCCGGCCGGGGCGAGTCCCAGGGTCCAGTGCCGGGCGGTGGTGACGTCCTCGGACAGCCGGGGCATCTCGCCCGCCCAGCCCCGCGACAGCATCGCGAGGTGCACGCGTTCACCGCGCTCGTAGGAGCGGACGAACAGCGATCCGACGCCGCGCGCGGTGGCCCCGACCTGCCACAGGAAGCGGGGATCGTGACCGCGGGAGATCCGGGCCAGCCGCATCCGCCGGGCCTCGGCGGCGATGACGTCGATGTAGCGCACCATCAACGTGGCGATCGTGATCACCAGGGCGGGGGCACGCAGGCGTTGCAGGCCGAGCAGGAGGTCGCGCAGGGGAGTGGTGGCGGCCAGCGTCAACGACGTCAGCACCCCCAGCGTTCCCTTGACCAGGATGTTCCAGGCGCCGAGCAGGCCCGGCTCGGACAGCGAGAGGCCCAGCCAGTCCAGCCGGGGCTCGCCACCGGTGAACGGCAGCAACACCGCCAGCACGACGAACGGCGCCTCGATCAGCGAGCGACTCAGCATCCAGCCCGGCGGTATCCGGGCTGCGGCCCAGATCCCGGCGAGCAGCACCAGGTACCCGGCGAAGATGCCGAACGCCTCCCGGGGTGTGGCCACGACGCAGATCACGCCGAGGAACGCCGCCACGATCTTGACCTCGGCCGGCAGCCGGTGCACCGGTGACCGGCCGGGCAGGTACAGCGGGTGGGAATGTCCTGCGCCCACCTATCGACCCTCGTCCTGTCCGGTCGGTCCCCGCCTGCGGCGCAGGGCCCAGAACAACCCGCCGCCGATGACCAGGCAGGCCACGACCCCCAGAATGCCGGCGAGCCCGGTGGTGCCCTCGCCGCCGCCCACGGCGTAGCCGGCCAGCGGGCTGCCCGCGGTGGCGCTGTCCTGCGCGTTCTGTGCGATGCAGGTCCCCGCCTCCGGCTCGCCCGCGGCGTTCGGCACGCAACCGTTGAGCGTGACGCTGTCCAGGCCGTCGGGGGCGGAGCTGGCGAAGTAGGACAGGCCGCCGGCGATGAGCAGCGCCATGACGAGGAAGCCGACGAAGAAGCCCATCGCCCGGCGGTCGGCGCTCGGACGGGTCATGACCCATTCCCCTCGGCCGCCGCGGCCGTCCCGCCGCGCAGCACCAGCGGCGCCGCGCTGCCGCGCAGCAGGTAGACCAGATCGGGGCGGATGGCGGCGACCGCGCCGACGGTGGCGGCGGTGATGATGCCCTCGCCGATGCCGATCAGCGCGTGCAGCCCGACCATCAGGGCGAACACGGTGCCGAGCGAGGCGCCGGCCGCGCCGCCGATCGCGTACTCCAGCACGAACCCCAGCGACGCACCGACGGTGCCCACCAGCGCGGCGACGAACGCCGTGGCCACCAGCCCGGCCCGGCTCCGCCGTGCCGGCCCGCGCAGTGCCACGGCGACCGCGTAGCCGACGAACACGCTGATCAGGGCCATGTTGGTGATGTTGGCGCCCAGCGTGGAGAGCCCGCCGTCGGCGAACAGCAACGCCTGGACGACGAGCACGATCGCGATGCAGATCGAGCCGACCCACGGCCCGACGAGCACGGACACGAGCGCGCCGCCCAGCAGGTGGCCGCTGGCGCCCGGCAGGATCGGGAAGTTGATCATCTGTACGGCGAAGACGAACGCCGTGACCAGGCCGGCCATCGGCGCGGTGCGGTCGTCGAGGTCCCGGCGAGCCCTGCTGACCGCCACCCCCAGGCCGATCACCGCGACCACGCCGAACACCGCGGCCGTGGGGATGTTCACCAACCCGTCGCTCATGTGCATGGCAGTGACCACGGCGACCATGCCGACCTCCTCGGAGCGTGCCCGCAACGGCCACCCGATCGGGCGGCCGTGCTCAGGCTAAGCGCCGACTTGGGGCATTCGCAAAGTTTGGGCGGTAACGAGGAATGGGCGATAAGATGCCCGGGCTCAGGCGTCGAGGCGTTCGCGGCGACGGGCCGAACCTCGCGACAGGGCGAGGAGTGCGCGGCGCCGCGCCCGGCCCACGGGACCGAACACGCGGCCGACGACCGCGTCGATGCCGCGTACCTGGAAAAGGGACGATACGCCCAGCTCGCGTGCGAGCGTGCGCTGTTCCTCGTCGATGCGTCCGCCGTTCTCGCCTGCGGTCGACCCGTTGCGGATCCGGAAGGCGGCCAGCGTCTCGGGCAGCCCGAGGAACTCCCCGTACTGCAGCAGCCGCATCCACAGGTCGAGGTCCATGATGTGCTGCCGCTCCGCTCGCCAGCCACCGGCGGCGACGAAGTCCTCCCGGCGGAACAGCACGTTGGCGCCCTCGCCGATCGGGTTGGTGCCGAGGCGCACCACGCGGCGCGCCACCTCCACCCCCGTGCGCACCCCGACGAGGCCGGAGAGGCCGCGCCGCGGCACGATCACCCGGCTCCGCTCGTCGATCATGTGGCTGCGGGATGCCACCACGGCCAGGCCCGGATCGGCCTCCATGGGTCCGACCTGCAGCTCGAGGCAACGGGGATGCAGCAGGTCGTCGGCGCACAGCAGCTTGACCAGCGGTGCGCGCGCGAGCTGCACCGCGCGGTTCCAGCTGTCGGGCAGTGACAGCGCGGACCTGGTGCGAACCACCCGGATCCGCGGGTCGGAGAACGTCCGCGCGACAGTACCGGTGCCGTCGGTGCTGGAGTTGTCGAGAATCACCAGCTCGACATCCCGATAGGTCTGGTCGAGCACGCTGCGCACGGTCTCCGCGATGAAGCGCTCACCGTTGCGGACGGGGATGCACACGGAGACGCTCGGCATGGGCAACACGGGGTCCGACGCTACCGGGGGTACCTGATCGCACCCGGTGTGGGGTGATCCGTAGAGTAGGTGAGGACCGATGCTCGGCTTTCAGCCGTATGCACTAACTGAACTGCTCCGAATGGGTCGGCTTGTCGTCGATTGTTCTCGTAACGCGACAGGCTTCGACGGAGATAAGCCTTGTGATGACGAATGTCCCTGGCGACGACCACGGGCAGCGATCATGCTGTGGGCGCAACCCGACCACAGCCGCAGCAGGGGGGAGAACGGCGATGCAGCGCAGCGGCAACCCGCGGGTGTCCGTGGTGGTGCCGACCCGGAACGAGGCCCGCAACCTGGAGGTCGTGCTTCCGGCGATCGCCGCGGTTCGTCCGGCGGTGCACGAGATCATCGTCGTCGACGGCAACTCGGTCGACGGCACGATAGAAACGGCTCAGCGGGTGCTCCCGTGGGTCAAGGTCATCACGCAGACCCGCCGAGGCAAGGGCAACGCCATGGCCTGCGGGTTCACGGCCGCAACCGGCGACCTGATCGTGATGCTCGACGCCGACGGCTCGGCGGATCCGGCCGAGATCCCGGCGTTCGTCCGGGCGCTCGTGGCGGGCGCGGACTTCGCCAAGGGCAGCCGGTTCGTCCGCGGTGGCGGCAGCGACGACATCACCCTGCTGCGCAAGAGCGGCAACGCCGGGCTCAACGGCGTGGCGAACGCCCTGTTCGGCACGTCCTACACCGACCTCTGCTACGGCTACAACGCCTTCTGGGCCGATCTGCTGCCGGCGCTCGAACTGCCGGCGATCGACCTGCCCGCACCGGCCGACGGCATGCTGTGGGGCGACGGCTTCGAGATCGAGACCGTGCTCAACTGCCGCGTCGCGGCGGCCGGCATGAAGATCACCGAAGTGCCCTCGATGGAGCGCGAGCGGATCTTCGGTCAGACGAACCTGCGCACCTTCGCCGATGGCACGCGCGTGCTGCGGACGCTCGCCGCCGAGCGCCGCCGCGCCGTCCGGCGCCGCGCCGAGCGCGTGCAGGTGGAGGTCCAGTCCCGCGCGCTCACCCCACCCGGCGGCATCCCGGTCGTCGCCACCTCGCCGGAGCAGCCCCCGGCCGATCCGCTGACGAGCGGCAACGCCGAGGTCACGCGGCGGCCCGCGGCCCGGCGCGACGGGGCGCGGATCCGGCTCGCGCTCGAGGAAGAAGCCTCCTGAGCGGTCCGGGTACACTCGGACACTCCACGAACGGAGTATCCCGGTGAGCGTTCCTTCGACGGCCGTGCTCACCCGTGCGCGGGTGGCGCGGCGGGTCGTCGCGCTGCTCCTGGTGGTGGCCGGCATCGCGGCCTGCGCGCTGAGCCTGCTCGGCATCAGCGGCGGCTTCGTCGGCGACGTCCGGTTCTACGTGACGGTCGCGTTCCTGATCCTCGGTCCCGGCTGGGCCGCGGCGGGCTTCCTGCGCCGCGCGCCCGCGGCGCACGTCTGGCTGCTCACGATCGGTGTCGGCGTGGCGGCCACCCTGTTGCTGGCGCAGGTCATGGTCAGCACCGGGACGTGGCGGCCCGCGCTCGCGCTGTACGCCATGACGGTGATCAGCATCCCGTTCCTGCTCCGCCACGCCGTGGTGGCCCAGTGATCACCAGCGCCGTGACCGATGGCGCCGTGGTCGACGGCCCCGTCATCGGGCCCGGAGCCTGGTGACCTTCCGTGACGTGCCGGTCACGCCGTCAGTAGTGTTCTTCCCGGCCGGCCGCCGGGCCGGAGAGATCAGTGCAGCGGAGGTACGACCGTGACATCCACGGACACCCGGTCCCCCGGTGACGGGCGCGGGCGTCCGGACGACTCCGACCCGGCCACGACCGTGATGCGCGTGACCGACCCCGCCGCAACGACCGCCCTGCCCGTCATCGCCCCGGCCGAGGCACCGCGCTCCACACCGCCGCCCGCGCCGCTCGCGCCTCCGTCGGCCGGGGTCTTCCGCTGGCTCTCACCGGCCTTCGCACTGCTGGCCGTCGCGCTGCTGCCGCTGGCCGCCGCGACCACCAACCCGGACACGCTCGACGGCTGGGGCCTGGCCAAGATCCTCGGACCGGCCGCGTGGGGTGCGCTGCTGTGCGCCGTCGCGGCGTGCGTGTCCGAGCTGTGGTCGCCCCGGCCCCGGATCCCGATGCTCGGAGCCGCCACCGGCGTGCTCATCCTGTGCTCCACCGGGTTGCCGTCGGTCGTGTACCCGGTGGCCCGTTTCTCGACGGCCTGGCTGCTGGCGGGGTTCACCGACTCCATCGCCGGCACCGGCGTCACGCCCAGCGGCATCGACGCCCGGTTCTACTGGCCCGCGTTCTTCGCGCAGTGGGCGTTCTTCCGCGACGCCGGGGGGGCCACCCAGCTCGACACGGTGCTGAAGTGGTTCCCGCCCGCCGTCGTCACGGTCTGGACGATCGGCATCTACGCGCTCGCCCGCTCGATGCTCGGCGGCTCCCGGGCCCCGTGGGCGGCGGCCTGGCTGTTCGTCGGCCTGAACTGGATCGAGCAGGACTACTTCTCGCCGCAGGCCACCGGCATCGTGCTGATGGTCACCGTGCTGACGTTCGTGCTCGGCCCGCTCGCCACCCGCCGTACCGACTCGGCCGGCGTTCCCGGCTGGCCCCCACCGCACCCCGGCGCGAAACGGCTGCCGTTCCTGCGGCGCTGGATGGTGTCGGCGATGACGCCGCCGAACCGCCCGACGCTGCCGCCGAGGCAGCTGCTGCTGATCTACTTCTGCGCCTCGCTGTGCCTGCTCGCGGTCGCGCCGGAGCACCAGATCACGCCGTTCGCGATCGTCGGCCAGCTCGTGCTGCTCGCCGTCGTCGGCCGGTTCCGCGGGCGCGGCCTCGTGCTCGTCGGCGTGGTCGCGATCGTCGTGTTCATCCTCATCGCCGGCCGCGAGTTCTGGATCAACCAGCTCGGCCTGATCATCGGCAGCGGTGACCAGGGAGCGCTGCAGGAGGGGGTGGCCAACCGGCTGCTGGGCGACACCGGGCAGGTGGACGTCAAGTACCTCCGCATCATCGTCCCGGGCCTGACGTGGCTGCTGGCCATCGCCGGGGCCTGGACGTACTGGAAGCGCCGCCGCGACCTGGTGCCGATCGGCCTCGCCGTGGTGCCGATGGGCTTCGCGGCCGTGCAGAGCTACGGCGGCGAGCTGATCCTGCGGATCGTGCTCTACGGCCTGCCGATCCTCGCGATACTGGGCACCGACGCGCTGCGCGCCCTGGTCCGCAGCCGGGGCCGCTGGATGGAGGGCGTGCTCGCCGTCGGGATGGCCGTGCTGTTCGGGGTGCTCGTGCTCATCCGCGGCGGCAACGACTCCTACCAGGTGATCTACCCCGCGGAGGTGGCGATGTACCGGCAGGTCGTGGCCGAGACACCCAAGGGCGAGGCCATCGCACCGCTGTCCGGGCTCGGGCCGACCGGGGTCGTCGGCCTCAAGGACCACCCGGGCCGCGGCAACAACGACGCCTGCAAGTCGCTCGCCGACGAACCGCTCGTGTGCGTCGACGCCGACGCGCCGTACGTGATCGTGTCCTTCACCTCGGTGGAGAAGGAGGGCGTGTACCTCAACGGGAGGAAGCCGGGCTGGTCGCTGGCGGTCCTGCAGCAGCTGGTCGCGTCGGGCAAGTACGTGGTGACGCACCAGGACGGTTTCAACTGGGCGCTCAGGCGGGTCGGGGGCTGAGGTGATCAATCCGGCGCTCGACGTGTGGGTGTGGGCCACCTGCGGGCTGTTCCTGGTCCTGATGGCCACCCGCGCCTGGCTGGTGGAGACCCGCCACGCGCGGCTCGGGCGCACGACCGCGGCCGTGAAGCTGCTCGCCGCCTCGACGGTCCTCACGCTCGCCGGGCTGGGCGTGCTGCTGTCCATCCAGGGCGGCACGCTGCTGGTGAACTCGATCATCACCAAGACCGACCCGGCCGCGGCCTACTACGCGAACATCCCGGACAACACGCCGCCCGTGGCGCCCGCGCCGGGGGCCCCGGCCCCCGCCGCTCCGGCCCCGGCCGCCCCCGCGCGCTGACCGGGGCCTCAGCCCCCGAAGCCGATCGCCACGTACTTCGTCTCCAGGAACTCCTCGATGCCGACGCTGCCGCCCTCCCGGCCGAGGCCGGACTCCTTGACGCCGCCGAACGGGGCCGCCGGGTTCGAGACCAGCCCGGTGTTCAGGCCGATCATGCCGGCCTCCAGACGCTCCGAGACCCGCAGCGCGCGGGTGATGTTCTCCGTGAACAGGTAGCTGACCAGCCCGAACTCGGTGTCGTTGGCGGCGGCGACCGCAGCGTCCTCGTCGTCGAACACGGTGATGGCGGCGACCGGGCCGAAGATCTCTTCGCGCGACAACCGCGCCTCCAGCGGCACCCCGGTGAGCACGGTCGGGCGGTAGAACCAGCCGGGCCCGTCCACAGCCCCGGCGCCGACGACCACGGTGGCGCCCTTGTCGACGGCGTCACGCACCATCTCACCGACCTTGTCGCGGCCCTTCGCGTTGACCAGCGGCCCGACCTGCACGCCGTCGTCGGTGCCCCGGCCGACGGTCAGTGCGCTCATCCGGGCGGCCAGCTTCTCGGCGAACGCCCCGGCCACGGAGCGCTGCACGAGGAACCGGTTGGCGGCGGTGCAGGCCTCGCCCATGTTGCGCATCTTGGCCAGCATGGCGCCCTCGACGGCCTTGTCGAGGTCGGCGTCGTCGAACACCAGGAACGGGGCGTTGCCGCCGAGCTCCATGGAGCACTTCAGGACCTTCTCCGCGGCCTGCTCCAGCAGCTTCTTGCCCACGGGCGTGGAGCCGGTGAAGGAGAGCTTGCGTGCGCGGCCGTCGCGGATGAGCGGCTCCATGACCCCGCCCGCGTCCGAGGTGGTGACGATGTTGAGCACGCCGTCGGGCAGGCCGGCCTCGGCCAGGATCGCGGCGAGGGCGTGCATGCTCAGCGGGGTGAGCTCGGAGGGTTTGAGCACCATCGCGCAGCCCGCGGCGACGGCCGGGCCGATCTTGCGCGTGCCCATGGCCATCGGGAAGTTCCACGGCGTGATCAGCAGGCAGACACCGACGGGCTGTTTCTGGACGAGGAAGCGGCTGGTGCCGGCGGGAGCGATCGCGTAGCCGCCGTCGATGCGCACGGCCTCCTCGGCGAACCAGCGGAAGAACTCCGCGGCGTAGGTGATCTCGCCCTTCGACTCGGCGATCGGCTTGCCCATCTCCAGCGTCATGAGCAGGGCGAGGTCGTCGATCCGCGCCGTCATCAGCTCGAACGCGCGGCGCAGGATCTCCCCGCGCTCGCGCGGCGCCATCGCGGCGAAGGCCGCCTGGGCCGCGACAGCGGCGTCGAGGGCCGCCACCCCGTCCTCCGGCGAGGCGTCGGCGACCTCGCACAAGGCCTTGCCGGTGGACGGGTCGTCGACGGTCAGCGTGCGCCCGCCCGCTGCGGCACGCCACGCGCCGCCGATGAACAGGCCCGTGGGGACGGCGTCGACCACCCGGGCCTCGTCCGCAGAGTTCGTCATGACGCGATCGTGCCACCCGGCGGCGGCCCGTGACCGACGTGATCCCCGTCACCCGAACTTTCGCCGACCGATTATCCATGCCGATCCTGTCGGTCCCTTCCCCTAGCCTGAGTTCCATCAACCGCTAGGCAAGGGATGACCGTGGCCGTCGAGCTCTACACAACAACCAGGATGAGCACGCGCGACCGCACGGTCATCGCCGTTCTGCTCGTCTCCACGTTCGTCGTCATCCTCAACGAGACGATCATGAGCGTGGCCCTGCCGGTGCTGCTCACCGATCTGCACATCACCGCGAGTGTCGGGCAGTGGCTCACCGCGGGCTTCCTGCTCACCATGTCCGTCGTCATCCCCATCACCGGCTACCTGATCCGCCGGGTGTCCACCCGCGTGCTCTACGGCGCGGCGATGGGCCTGTTCAGCCTGGGCACGCTCGTCGCCGCGCTGTCGCCGGGCATCGAGGTTCTGCTCGTGGCCAGGGTGGTGCAGGCGGGTGGCACCGCGATCATGCTGCCGCTGCTCATGACCACCGTGATGACGCTGGTGCCGGAGGCGCGTCGCGGGGCCGTCATGGGCAACATCTCGATCGTCATCTCGGTGGCGCCCGCCATCGGCCCCACGGTCTCCGGCATCGTGCTCAGCCTGCTCGGATGGCGCTTCATGTTCTGGCTCGTGCTGCCCATCGCGCTGGTCACGCTCGTGCTCGGGATGCGCCGCATGGTCGACATCGGCGAGCCGACCAGCACGCCGATCGACGTCCCGTCCGTGCTGTTGTCGGTGTTCGGGTTCGGTGGCCTGGTGTACGGCCTGTCCAGCATCGGGCAGCAGTCGGGCCGTTCGGAGCTCGTGGTCTGGGCGCCGTTCGTGGTCGGTGCGATCGGGCTCGCGGCGTTCGTCGCGCGGCAGATCGTGCTGCAGCGCACCGACCGCGCCCTGCTCGACCTGCGCACCTTCCGGGCGCGCACGTTCACCACGGCCACCGTGCTGATGATGGTGATGATGGCCACGCTGCTGGGCACGATCGTGCTGCTGCCGATCTACATGCAGAGCGTGCTGGGACTCACGCCCCTGTCCACGGGCCTGCTCCTGCTGCCCGGTGGCCTGCTCATGGGGCTGCTCGGTCCGGTCGTCGGCCGGCTCTACGACCGGGTGGGCGCCCGGGCGCTGCTGGTGCCCGGCACCGTGGCCACCAGCCTCGCGCTGTGGTCCACCACGTTGTTCGGGGCGAGCAGCTCGGTGTGGCTGGTGCTGGGCTTCCACCTGCTGCTCAGCGTGGGCCTGGCGTTCGTGTTCACGCCGCTGTTCACCGCCGGGCTCGGAGCGGTTCCACCCCAGCTGTACTCCTACGGCAGCGCGATCTTCGGCACCACGCAGCAGCTCGCGGGCGCGGCCGGGGTGGCGCTGCTGGTCAGCGTGCTCAGCGTCCGGGCGGCGGCGCTCGCCGCGTCGGGAGCCCCGGTGGTCGAGCAGACCGCGGGCGGGATCCACGCCGCGTTCCTCGTCGCCGCCGCGCTGTCGACGGTGGCCGTCATCGGCGCGTTCCTGGTCCGCACGCCGGCCCAGGAGAAGGCAGCGCTCGCCCAGCACTGATCGATGTCGCAGGATGGGGGCGTGACGCAGACACTGCAGCGGTTGCCCGTGCTGGTCCCACCGCCTGTCGACCTGCCGCCCCGCGCGGCCGAGCTGCGGGCGCGGGTGCAGGAGTTCCTCGCCGGGGAGCGCGCCGCCGGGGCGTGGTCACCCCGCGCCGACGTCTGGCTCTCGGGGTGGGACGAGCGCTTCACCCGGGAGCTCGGCCGCCGCGGCTGGCTGGGGATGACCATCCCTACCGAGTACGGCGGGCAGGGCGCCACCCCGCTGGATCGCTACGTCGTCACCGAGGAGCTGCTCGCGGCCGGGGCTCCGGTGGCGGCGCACTGGGTGGCCGACCGCCAGATCGGCCCGACGCTGATGCGGTTCGGCACCGAGGAGCAACGGCGGAAGTTCCTGCCGGGCATCGCGGCGGGCGAGGTGTACTTCGGCATCGGCATGTCCGAGCCGGATTCGGGATCGGACCTGGCCAGCGTGCGTACGAAGGCCGAGAAGGTCGACGGGGGGTGGGAGCTCACCGGCACGAAGGTCTGGACATCGGGGGCGCACCACGCCCACGCCTTCTTCGCCCTGGCCCGGTCCGCGCCGAGGGACGATGCGAACCGCCACTCCGGGCTGAGCCAGTTCATCGTCGAGCTGGACGCGCCCGGCGTGCAGATCCGCCCGATCCTGCTGCTCACCGGCGCCCACCACTTCAACGAGGTGGTCTTCGACCACGTCTTCATCCCGGATTCCATGGTCCTCGGCGAGATCGGGTCGGGCTGGCACCAGGTCACGAGCGAGCTCGCGTTCGAGCGCAGCGGACCGGAACGGTTCCTCTCGACCTACCCGCTGCTCACGGCCCTGGTCGGAGAGCTGACCGCGGGCCGGGCCGTCGACGGGGGCACGCGACGCCAGCTCGGCGCCCTCGTCTCCCGGCTGTGGGCGCTGCGGCGGATGTCCCTGGCGATCGCCGGGGCGCTCGAGTCCGGGGATGCGCCGGAGCTGGCCGCCGCCGTTGTGAAGGACCTGGGCACGCGCTACGAGAACGAGGTGGTGGACGCCGCCCGGCTGCTCGTGGGCATCCCTCCGGATCCGGGCGCCGAGAACGGGTTCGCGCGGCTGCTCGCCGACGCGATCCTGCACGCACCGGGGTTCACCCTGCGCGGCGGGACCAACGAGGTGCTGCGCGGCATCGTCGCGCGTGGACTGGGGCTGCGCTGATGACCACCGGGCAGAGGGACACCGAGCTGATCGAACTGGCCGAATCGGTGTTCGCGGACGCGCGGGGCGCAGGCGGAGCGCACGTCGACGCTGCGGCCTCGTCGGAGACCGGCTTCGATGCCGAGCTGTGGGCAACCCTGGAGGAGACCGGGCTGGCCCGGCTGACGCTGCCCGCCGGCTCCGGCGGCAGCGAGGGTTCCTTCGCCGATGCGGCGGTCGTGCTCGCCGCTGCGGGTGCCCACGCTGCGCGCGTGCCGCTGGTGGAGACGGATCTGCAGGCCGGCTGGCTGCTCACCAGCGCGGGCATCCCGGTCCCCGAGGGTCCCCTGACCCTCGCCGCAGGCGACCTGGACATCGCCCGCACCCACGAGCGGGCCTCCGGTGTGCTGCGCCGGGTCCCCTGGGCCCGCAGCGCGCGGGTGGTGATGCTCGCGGGCGACAGCGTGCTGCTGTTCGACCCGGCCGGGCTCGCCGTCGTCGACGGCACCAACGTCGCCGAGGAGCCCCGCGACACCGTCACCGTCGACGGTGCGGTCACAGCGGCGTCGGTCGGCGACCACGCGGGCACCGAGCTGCGGCTGCGCGGAGCGCTCGGCCGGGCGTGCCTGCTGGCCGGAGCGGCGCGCGGCGCGCTGGCGGCCTCGGTGCGGTACGCGGGGGAGCGGGTGCAGTTCGGGCGTCCGATCGGGCGGTTCCAGGCCGTCCAGCAGCAGCTCGCGCTGGCCGCGGCCGAGGTGGCGGCGGCGTCCGCGGCGGCGGACTCGGCGGCCCGCGCGGCCGATGCCGGTGGCGTGCTCGCGGCGCGGTTCGCGATCGCGTCGGCCAAGGCCCGCACGTCGGAGGCGGCCGGGGCGGTGGCCCGCGTCGCGCATCAGGTGCACGGCGCCATCGGCTTCACCCGCGAGCACGACCTGCGGCTGGTCACCACCCGGCTGTGGGCCTGGCGGGACGAGGACGGTTCGGAGGCCGTGTGGAACGACGAGGTCGGGGCGATGGCGCTCGCGGCCGGAACGGACGGCCTGTGGTCCCTGATCACCGGTACCCCGTAGCCTGCGTGGGCGATGGACCCCGCATCGGATGACCCGGCCACCCTCGGTCGCTACCGCGTGCTGTCCCTGCTCGGCGCCGGGGGGATGGGCCGCGTCCTCCTCGGCGTCGACGAGACGGGCCGCCGCGCCGCGGTGAAGGTGGTTCACGCCGACCTGGCGGCCGACCCCGGATTCCGGGAGCGGTTCCGCCGCGAGGTCCAGATGGCGGCGTCCGCACCGCCGTGGTTCACCGCGCCGGTGCTCGACGCCGATCCCGACGCGGAGCGGCCGTGGCTGGCCACCCAGTACATCGAGGGGCCGTCCCTGCAGTCCTACGTCACCGCGCAGGGCCCGCTCGGTGAGCACGGGATCATCGCGCTGGCCGTCCGCATGGCCGACGGGCTGGCGGCCCTGCACGCTGCCGGGCTGGTGCACCGCGACCTCAAGCCGTCCCACGTGCTGCTCGCCGAAGACGGCCCCCGGCTGATCGACTTCGGGATCTCCCGGGCCGCCGACACCACGTCGCTGACCCGGACCGGGCACCTGATGGGCACCCCCGAGTACATGTCTCCCGAGCAGGCCGGGGGCGCGCGGGACATCGGGCCGGCGAGCGACATGTTCTCGTTCGGAGCCCTGCTGGTGTTCGCCGCGACCGGGCGATCGCCCTTCGCGGCGGATTCGCCTGCCGGGTCTGTCTACCGCATCGTGCACTCCGAACCCGACCTCGGGCCGCTGTCGGGCCGGGTACGGGAGGCGGTCCAGGCCTGCCTCGCGAAGGATCCGGCCGGGCGTCCGGCGGCCGCCCAGGTCCGCGGCCTCCTGCGGGCCGCGGAGGCGCAGAACCAGGTGGCCGGGGAACCCACCGAGGTCCTGCGCGGTGGTCCCGTTCCCGCCGGGCCGGCGCCGACCCTGGTCGGCATGGCGGCGGCAGGCCAGGATGCCACGACCCCCGGTGGCGTCCCGCCCGTCACGTCGGCGAGGCCCCTTCCGCCGGGCGGATTCGCGCCCTACGCGCCGCCGCCCCTCCCTGCGCCACAGAGGACCAGGCCGGGGTGGCTGATCCCGGTCGCCGCTGCCGTGGCGGCGCTGCTCGTCGCCGGCGTCGTCATCGGCGCGGTGGTGCTCTCGCGAGGCTCCGGGACGCCGGTGGCGGCCGGACCGACATCGGCCCCGGCCACGGCCGGCTCGGCGGCGGGTCCGTCGTCCGACCCCACAGCGGGGGCCGTCGTCACCGACGCCGGGACCGACGGCCGGTTCGGCACCGGCGGGGCGCGGTTCGCCAGCCCGACCGGCAACATCGCCTGCTCCATGACCGCCGGCGAGGCGCGCTGTGACGTCGCCCGGACAGCATGGCAGCTGCCGCCTGCCCCCGCGGACTGCAGCGGTGCGTTCGGCACGGGGGCGGTGCTGGCCGGGAGCGATCCGGGCCGGCTGTCGTGCGTGAGCGACACCGTCGCCGATCCCGCACTGCCGGCCCTGCCCTACGACCGGGGCGTCCGCTTCGCGGGTGTGGTCTGCGTGAGCAGGCAGACCGGGTTGCGCTGCGAGAACGAGTCCACCCGCCACGGGTTCCGGGTGTCCCGCGGCTCCTACGACCTGTTCTGATCGAGCCTCCGGGCCTTCAGCACCGCGTCGTGGATCGTGATGGTGCGGCCGTCCGGGTCGACCGCCGGGCGCGGGCGGGCCTCGGCCACGAGCACCTCCCAGCCTCCCGCGTCGAGCCGGTCGGCCACGTCGGGGCCGGTGTAGTACATGTCGGGGATCTGGGGACGCGGCATCGTCGTCCCCATGTCGGACGGGTCGTGTCCGACCACGAGCAGGGTCCCGCCCGGGTTCACCGCCGCGGCGAGCCGCCGCTGCAGCACGTCGACCTGGGGGAGGGGCAGGTGCATGAACTGCGCCGTCACCAGGTCGAAGCCCGTGGGGATCTCGGCGGTGAGGTCGACCTGCAGCCAGGTGATCCGGTCGGCGACGCCGGCTGCCTCCGCGTGGACGGCGGCGCGCCCGAGCGCCACCGGCGAGATGTCGGCCGCGGTGACCCGCCAGCCCTGTTCCGCGAGCCAGATGGCGTCCGCGCCCTCACCGCACCCGACGTCGAGCGCCGAGCCCGGCGGCAGGTCGGTGGCCTCGGAGATGAGCTGGGGGTTCGGGCGGCCGCTCCAGATCGCGTCGGCCTCCCGGTACCGGGCGTTCCAGAACGCCTCGTCCATCACGGGGAGCTCGCCTGCGGACCAGTCGTGGCGGTGGCTGTGCGGGGCATGGGTCATGCCCGCCACCCTGCTGCGCCGCACGGCCTCACGGCAACCGCCGTTGCCGATCCGCACACGTCAGCCGGGGATCTTGCGGAAGTCCCAGCTCGTGATCTTCTCCGGCACCAGCCTCAGCCAGGCGTGGCGACCGTCGCGGACGATGGTGCCGCCGGTGTAGCGGTCGGCGAAGGCCTGCTCCGGGCCGTCCAGCTCCGGGACCGGCTCGCCGTTGCGCGGTACCTCGCCGACGACCTCCACCTCTCCGCGCAGCTCGACCCCGCGCAGCTCGTCGTAGGCCTCCCCGGCGTCGACGACGGCGGCGACGCGCGGGTCGTTGCCCAGATCGGTCCAGCGCTGGCTGCGCGACAGCGACGTCAGCCACAGGGCGCCGCCCAGCCAGACGTACCAGAGCGGGGTGGCGTGCGGGCCGTTCGTACCGACGGTGGCGACCCGGCAGGTGCGCTGCTCGGCGAGGAACGCGTCGACCTCGGCGGGAGTCATGGCGATGGCACGCGCCCGGCGCTGCTGCTTCGTCATGGCCGGACGCTAACAGCGTGGGCGCCTCCGCGACGGGTACCGAGCCGTGTTCCGGCTCAGCCCCAGAGCCGCTGGGTGGCCAGCTTCGCGCCCTCCGACAGGGCCCGGAACTTCTCCCAGACCACCGTCGGGTGCACCTCGGGGTGGAACGACGCGCGCGAGGAGAAGCCGCAGTCGGCACCGGCGATCACGTTCTCCCTGCCCACGATCCCGGCGTAGAGCTCGATCGTGTCCGCGATCAGCTCGGGGTGCTCGACGTAGTTGCTCGCGTGCCCCAGCAGCCCGGGGATGAGGATCTTGCCGTCGGGCAGGGGGATGTCGCGCCAGATCTTCCACTCGTGCTGGTGGCGCGGGTTGGCCACCTCGAACGAGTACGCGCCGGCGTTGATCTTCAGCATGAGCGGGGCGATGTCGCGGAAGTCCAGGTCGTGGACGCGCGGGCCGTGGTTGAGGCCGTAGCAGGTGTGCAGCCGGATCTTCTCGGCCGGGATGCCCCGCAGCGCGTGGTTGAGGATCTCGATGTGCTGCTCGGCGTCCGCGCGGCGCTGCGTGGGCGTGGTGTCCGGGTTCTCGGAGAGGTACTCGATCAGCCACGGGTCGTCGATCTGCAGCAGGAACCCGGCGTCGACGATCGCCAGGTACTCCTCGCGCAGCGCCTCGGCGACCGCGGCCAGGTAGTCGTGGTAGCTCGCGTAGTACTCGTTGCGGCCGAATCCGCTCGGGCTCGTCGAGGGGAGGAAGGCCTCGGTCACGTGCTGGCCGACGAGCGCGGCGCGCAGGTTGTCGATGTCGATCTGCAGCTGCTCGTGGCCCTCGTAGGAGACCGGGCCGGTGCAGACCATGGTCGTCATCGGGCTGACCTGGTCCTTGTACTTGCCCAGGTACCCGGCGTAGTACTCGGGGAAGGCGTCGATCTCCACCTGCCACGACGGCGGCATCAGGCGCTCGCCCTTCGACGCGTCGAAGCCCGCGAGCCGGTCCTTCACATACGTCAGGAAGCTGACCTTGCTCAGCTCGCCGTCGGTCACCACGTCCAGGCCGCAGCGGACCTGCTCGACGACGACGTCGGCCACGGCCGTGGTGACCCGCTTGGCGTAGCCCTCGGCGTCGTAGGGACGGCCGTGCTCCTTCTCGCGCATGATCTCGAGGAGGTCGTGCGGGCGGCCGAGGCTGCCGACATGGGTGGACAGGATCCGCTCGGTGCTCCGCTGCATGGTTACGGGACGGTAGGAGCTCTCCGGGCCCCGGCGATAGGCGACCGTTCGGCTCCGGCGAACGGCCTGGAGGGTGTCCCGCTAGCTAGCCGTAGGCGTCGACGATGCGGACCTGCATCGGGAACCGGACGGGTGTGGTGCCGAACAACCGCCGGGCTGCCGTGGCCGCCGCGGTGTGGACGGCGGCCGCGGCGTCCTCGGCCGCCTCGGCCGGGACGTGCAGCAGCACCTCGTCGTGCTGGAAGAACACCAGCCGGGCCGGGCTGCGGGCCGTGCGCAGCGCGAGCCGCAGCTCGGCGAGCACCACCAGCGCCCACTCGGCGGCGGTGGCCTGCACGACGAAGTTGCGGGTGAACCGGCCGCGGGCCCGGGCGGCGGCGGGCTGCTCGTGGCCGGGCCGCGCCGGCGGGCAGGTCCGGCCGAGGTGCGAGCGCACCAGCCGGCCCTCCTCGCCGGCGCGGGCGGCGTCGTCGACGTAGGCCATCGCGGCCGGGAAGCGCTGCCGCAACCGCCCGAGCAGCTGGGCGGCCGAGCCGGAGCCGGCCCCGTACATCGCCGAGAGCAGCGCCAGCTTGGCCTTCGCGCGGTCGTCGCCGAACTCCCGGGCGGCCAGCGCCGCGTACAGGTCGTCGTCGCCGGGGGCCAGTGCGTGGTCACCGGACAGCGCGGCGAGCACGCGAGGCTCCAGCTGCGCGGCGTCGGCCACCACGAGCTTCCAGCCCTCGTCCGCGCGGACGGCGGGCCGGACGGCCTTCGGGATCTGCAACGCGCCGCCGCCCCGGGTGGCCCACCGCCCGGAGACGACGCCGCCCACCACGTACTCCGGGTGGAACCGGCTCTCGTGCACCCACGTGCGCAGCCACGCCCAGCCGTGGGCGGTGTGCAGGCGGGCCAGCTCCTTGTAGGCGAGCAGGGGCGCGACGGCCGGGTGATCGACGCGGTGGAGCTCCCACGACCGCGTCGTCTCCAGCTCGTGCCCGGCGCGCCCGAAGGCCCGCAACACCTCGGCCGGGGAGTCGACGTTGACGGGGCGCCCGAAGGCCGCGTCGACCTCCGCGGCCAGCGCCGCGAGCCGTGGCGGCCGGCCGCCCAGCACGGGACGGGGGCCGAGGAGGTCGGTGAGCAGCGCGTCGTGCACGTCGGCTCGCCACGGGAGCCCGTCGGCGCGCATCTCCTCGGCCACCAGCCCGCCCGCCGACTCGGCCGCCACCAGCAGCCGCATCCTGGGGTCGGCGACCCGGCCCACCTGCGCGGAGTGCACCGCGACGACGTCGGCGAGTTCGTCGGCCGTGCCGCTCGCGAACAGCGCGGGCGGGCCGTCCTGCTCGGGCGGCGGATCCGGCTCGGGGGTGCGCCCCGCCAGCCGCGCCACGGCCGCGGCGAGCCCGTGCGGCTCCCCGAACCGCCCGTCGGCGCCGACGAGCAGCCCCTCGGTGAGCTCGACGACGTGCGCGCGTTCCACCGACAGCCCGGCCTCCAGCAGCCGCCGGTAGGAACGGGGCCGCGCGATCACCCACCGCGGCGCGAGCTCCCGCTCCAGCGCGGCGACGGCAGCCGGACCGGACAGCGCCTCCGGGGGCGCGAGCGGGCCGCCGTCGGGACCGAGCCGCTGCACCCGCACCGGCCCGTCGGGCCCTCCGGGGTCGAGCGCGATCCTCACCGCGAGGTCGGCGTGGTCACCGGCGATAGCGGAGGCCGGCGAGGAGACCGCGCTGGGGGACACCGAGAAGCTCCTCGGCGCGGGCACCCACCTCCTCCAGCACGTCGTTCGCGGCCAGCACCCCGGTGGCGGCAGCCCTCTCCATCAACCCCGTCAGGTACGGCGTGTCGACGTGGTCGCCCGCGATGCGGACGCCCCGCGCGTCCCCGGTGACCGTGGGCCGGGTGCCGGCGCTGCCGGGCGGGAACGTGGGCGCGGTGGCCTCCATTCGCTGCTGCAGGTGCACGACACCGGCCTCCCGCGTCTCCGGCCAGAGCGCCGCCAGCTCGGCGCGCATGCGGGCCGTGGCCTCGTCGACATCCGGGGCCGTGCAGGCGTAGGAGTGCAGCTCGACCACCGACCCGCCGGTGCGCGCCGCCCACTCGGCCGACGGGCGCTCCAGCCGGGAGTAGACGGTGATCGAGTCGAGGGTGGGTTCCCGGCTGACCGCGTTGAACGTCGGGCGTTCGGGGGCGACGTCGCGGTCGAGCCACAGCCGCGTGACGGCGAACGGCGGCGCCACCGCCACGGCGGCGGCCTTGCGCGCCAGCCGCGGCGCCACCCGCGCGACCTCGGGCGAGGCTCCGACGAGGTCGCGCAGCGCGCCCGGTTCGGTGGCCAGCACGAGGTGCCGCGTGGTGAGCGACGGCCCGTCGGACAGCTCCACCCGCCAGCCGTGCCCCTCGCCGGGGGCGAGGGAGAGCGCCGAGGTGGACGTGCGGATGTGGGCCCCGTGCTTCTCCAGGTACGCCGCGAACGGGTCCCAGATGCAGGTCAGGTAGTCGGTGTCGGGCGCGTCGAAGCCGATGCCCTCGGGATTGCCCAGGAAGTAATAGTGGAACATCGCCACCAGCTCGCCCGCCGACAGCGCGCCCGGCTGGGCGAAGAACGAGCGTGCGAACGCCTCGAACAGCATCGCCTGGGCGCGATCGGACATGCCCAGTGCCGCCAGGAAATCCGCGGCCGGCATCGCGTCGAACGCCGCGGTGGTGGCCTCGCGGTCGTAGGCGAGCAGCTGTGCGGCCAGCCCCCGATCGGAGCGCAGGAGATCGCGCAGGCCCAGGCTGGGGGAGCGGGCGAACAGCGCCAGCAGGTTCAGCGGGGGCGCGCCGGGCAGGCCGGTCAGGTCCTCGGGGGGCCAGTCCCGCGAGATCACCGGATAGCCCCCGACCGGGCGCAGGAACGACAGTTCCGGATCGATCCGGCGCAGCACCGCCCGCCACGTGGAGTAGTGCCGGAAGAAGGCGTGGAACCCGTGCTCGACGATCTGCTCGCTGCCGTCGGGCAAGGTGTGCGGCCAGGCTCCGAGCCGCCCCCCGAGAGTCGGCGCGGCCTCCAGCAGCGTGACCTCGACCCCCCGCTCGGCGAGGATCACCGCAGCGCTGACCCCCGCGATGCCCCCGCCGACCACGACGGCCTCGGTGCCCGGCGGCACATCGCGGGGCAGCTGGGGATCGCTGGACACGAGGACCCGGGGCCGCATCCGCAGGGGAGCGGCGCGCGAGTTCAGATCACGGCGCACGGACCGAGCCTAAGCGCGACCACCGACAGTCCGCGCGGGCCGCCGCGACCGCGCTGCCGGAGCGCGCGGAATGCCCGGCGCGGGCCCGGGCGTTGGGCCGACCATGACGGTCGAACTCGGGACGTACGGCATCTGGCGGCACGCGAGCGGGCTCACGCCCGAGCTGGCCCGGGAGATCGAGGGGCTGGGCTACGGCGCCATCTGGATCGGCGGGTCGCCTCCCGGAGACCTGGCGCTGGCCGAGTCGCTGCTCGCCGCCACCGACCACATCGCCGTGGCCACCGGCATCGTCAACATGTGGTCGACGCCCGCGCAGGAGGTGGCGCCGTCCTACCACCGCATCGAGGCGGCCCACCCCGGCCGGTTCCTGCTGGGGGTCGGCATCGGCCACCCGGAGGCGGTCACGGAGTACCGCAGCCCGTTCGCGACGATCGTCTCCTACCTCGACTCCCTCGATGCCCTCGGCGTGCCGAAGGACGGCCGCGCCCTGGCCGCGCTGGGCCCGAAGGTGCTCACGGTCGCCGCTGAACGGACGGCCGGCGCGCACCCCTACCTCACCACCCCCGAGCACACCCGCGAAGCCCGCGATCTGATCGGGCCCGGGGTGCTGCTCGCGCCCGAGCAGAAGGTGGTGCTGGAGTCCGACCCGGAGAAGGCCCGTGCGATCGGCCGTCCGCCGGTCGACCGCCCCTACCTGCACCTGCGCAACTACGTGGCCAACCTCCGGCGTCTCGGCTGGACCGACGGGGACATCGCCGACGGCGGCAGCGACGCGCTCATCGACGCGCTGGCCGTGCACGGTGACCCGGCGACGGTGGCAGCGGGCCTCGACGCGCACCTGGCCGCCGGTGCGAACCACGTCTGTGCCCAGGTGCTGACGGAGAAGGGTGCCGATCCGGTGCCCGCGATGCGCGTCCTCGCCGCGGCCCTGGGCCTCTGACGAGGGGTCAGGCCGGGTCGGCTGGGTGCACCTGCGGGGCGATGACACCGCAGTGGGCGCACTCCTCGACGCGCACCCGCTCGGGCGCCGGCTGGTCCAGCGGCCGCCGCACGAACGCGAACGACACGGCGGCTGCGGCCACGAGCAGGCCGGCGCCGATCAGCATGGCGGTGCGGAAGCCGGTGGCGAACACCGCCGGATCGGCGTAGTCCGCGCCACCGATCCCGGCGAGGCCCGGTACGACGGCCACCGACAGCAGCCCCGCTGCCCGGGCGACGGCGTTGTTGACCCCCGATGCCGAGCCGGCGAACCGATCGGGCGCGGCGTCGAGCACGGTGGCGGTCAGCGGTGAGACCGTCGTGGTGAGCCCCATGCCGAACACCACCACGGCGGGCAGCACGTCGGCGACCCAGGTCGCGTCCGCGCCGATCCGCATCATCAGCAGCAACCCGCACGCGCTCACCAGCGGGCCGACGGTCAGCGGCAGCCGCGGCCCGATCCGGCCGGCCAGCGCGCCGACCCTCGCGGAGAACAGCAGCATGATCGCCGTCACCGGCAGCAGCGAGAGGCCGGCCTCGAGCGGGCTGAACCCGGCGACGGTCTGCAGCTGCAGCACCAGCAGGAAGAACACCACCCCGATGGCACCGTAGACGAGCAGCGTGGTGCCGTTCGCGGCGCTGAACACGGGGTTGCGGAACAGTGCGGGCGGCACGAGGGGGTGCGGCGACCTGCGCTCCACCAGCACGAACACGGCCAGCGCGACGACACCGACGGCCAGCGCCGCGAGCAACACCGGCTCCGGGCCCCGAGTGGTCAGCCCGGTCAGCGAGTAGGTGAGCCCGCCGAGCCCGAGGGCCGCGAGCACCGTCCCGGCCACGTCGAGACCGGACGCCGAGCCGACGTCCCGGCTCTCCGGAACGTGCTTCACCGCCACCACCACGATCAGCACGGCCAGCGGCAGGTTGATGAGGAACACCGCCCGCCACGTCCACTCGACGAGGAACCCGCCCAGGAACGGGCCGATCGCGCCCGCGATGCCTCCCAGCCCCGACCAGGCCCCGATCGCGGCCGCCCGGTCCGGCCCGTGGAACGACGCGGAGATCAACGCGAGGCTGCCCGGGGTGAGCAGCGCGCCGCCCACGCCCTGCAGGGCCCGTGCGGCGATCAGCGTCTCGATGTTCGGGGCCAGCCCGCACAGCAGCGAGGCCAGCGCGAACCAGAGCACCCCGATCACGAAGATGCGACGCCGTCCGACGTGGTCGCCCAGCGAGCCGCCGAGCAGGATCAGCGATGCGAGCGTGAGGGTGTAGGCGTTGACCGTCCACTGCAGATCGGCGAAGCCGGCGTCCAGATCGGCCCCGATGCGGTCCAGCGCCACGTTGACGACCGTCCCGTCGATCATCACCATCCCGGAGCCGAGCACCGTGGTGGCCAGCACCCACCTCCCGGCCGCCGTTCCCATCCGCAGCTCACCCGGCTCGGTCACCGGGTCAATGTAAGCCCACCCGTACCGTCCGCTCCATGAACATCATGGTCTCGGTGACCGACGCGGTCGGGCTGATCGAACTCCGGCGGCCCGAGCGGCGCAACGCGCTGGACGTGGCGCTCTGCCGCGCGATCGTCGCCGCGGTCGGGTCGGTGCTGGCCGAGGGCGCCCGCGCGATCGTGGTGACCGGAGCGGGCAGCAGTTTCTGTGCCGGCGCCGACTTCGGCGAGGTCTACACGGACGGCTTCCGCGACGCGCTCCACGCGGCCCTGCACGCCGTCACGGACGCACCCGTGCCCGTCGTGGCGGCCGTGAACGGGCCCGCGATCGGCGCCGGCACCCAGCTGGCCATCGCCTGTGACCTGCGGGTCGGCGGGCCCACCGCGGTCTTCGGCGTGCCGACCGCCCGCATCGGGCTGGCCGTGGATCCCCCGACGGTGCGCCGCCTCGCGCAGGTCGCGGGTGGCGGTACGGCGCGGGCGTTGCTCCTGGCGTGCGCGCAGATCGACGTCGGTCTCGCCCACGCGCGCGGACTGGTCGACCGGCTCGGCGACACGGCCGACGCGCTCGCGCTGGCCACGGAGATCGCCGCCCTCGCCCCTCTCACGCTCCGCTACAACAAGCTGGCGCTGGACCGCACGGACCTCGCCGCCGACGACGCGGAGCTCGTGGCGGCGTTCGAGTCCTGTTGGGACAGCGCCGACCTGGTCGAGGGGCAGCGGGCGCGGGCCGAGCGGCGCGCGCCGGTGTTCACGGGGCGGTGAGACCGCCGACCCGAGCGTCACCTCCACCGGGCAGGGTCGTCGAGGCCTGCAGGGGCCCGTGAGCAAGGAGACAGGTTCAGATCCGCCGACCCCACAGCCGTTCTACTACGTGTAGAATAGCCGCGTGCCAAGCCTGGGTGAGCTCGAACGCGCTGTGATGGAGACGCTGTGGTCGGCGCCGTCGCCTGTCACCGCCCGTGATGTCCAGGATTCCCTCGCCGGTCGCGATCTGGCCACCACCACGGTCATCACCGTGCTGGGCCGCCTCGAGCGCAAGGGCCTGGTCACCCGCGAGCGGGAAGGTCGCGCCCACCGCTACCGTCCGGTCGCGAGCCGCGAGGACCACATCGCCGAGCTGATGAGCGTTGCGCTCGACGCCGCACCGGACCGGGGGGCCGCGCTGGCGCGCTTCCTGGGCTCGATACCGGCCGCCGAGCGCGAGTCACTGCGCGAGTCGCTGCGCGATCTGCTGGACTGACCCGTGTGACGGAGGCATCGGCGCTGGGGCTGCTCGTGCTCGGCGTCGCTCTCGCCGAGCCGGTGAGCCGTGCGTTGGCCCGCGCGCGCTGGCCCGCCCGGGATCCCGTCGGCGGGCTGATCGTCTGGCAGGCCATCGGGCTCGCCGGTGGCCTGGCGCTGCTCGGGGCCGGTGTCGGCTACGGGCTGGCCCCCCTCGGGCCGTCACTCCCGGCCGCCGTTCCGGCGTTCGTGGGGCCGCTGGCCGACGGCCGGCTGCCGCCCGGTGTGGGCCCGGCCCACCTGGTGTCGCTGCTGCTGGCGCTCCTGCTGGCGCTGCGCCTCGTCGGCGTCCTGCTGGCCGTCACGATCCGGATGATGCGCATCCGTGCCCGCCACCGCCACCTGATCGACCTGCTGGGCACGCCGTGGCCCGCGGTGCCCGGGGCGCACGTGCTCGACCACCCCGTCCCGGTCGCCTACTGCCTGCCCGGCCTGCGTTCCCGGCTGGTGCTCTCGGCGGGGGTGCTCGACGCGCTGGACCCGTCCGGGGTCCGGGCGGTACTGGCCCACGAGCGGGCCCACCTGCGCGAGCGGCACGATCTCGTGGTGCTCCCGTTCGTGGCCTGGGGGGCCACTGCACCGTTCGTGCGGGGCATGGTGTGCGCGCAGCTCGCCGTCGCGACACTGATCGAGATGCGGGCCGACGACGTGGCGGCGTGCCGGGTGGCCCCGGCCCAGCTGACCGGGGCGCTGCGTTCGATGGGCGGCACCGCCCCCGCCGCGGCGCTCAGCTCGTTCACCGATGCGCTGGACGACCGGCTGGAGCGCATCGTCTGCCCGCCACCGCCACTGCCGATCGCGGTCCGGGCGCTGGTGCGGCTCACCGCCGTCGCGCTGGTGGCGCTGCCGACGGGCCTGCTGCTGTTGCCGTGACCCCGCCGGCGCTTCTTCAGCGTGGTCACAGGGTCGGTCTGGCACCGTCCGACGGCACGCTCCCCGATCGACCGGAGGCATTGTGACCGCGCCGACCACGACCACGGCCCCCGTCGGGGAGCACGCGGTATGACCACGCTGTTGCACACCGGATTCCGTACCGCCACCGTCGGCGCCGAGTGGTCGGCCTGGGACGCGGCGGGGCGGCTCGTCGTCACCGACCCGTGGGCGCTGCCGCGGGCGCGCGCGGTCATCGCGCAGGAGCTCGCCGAACTCGGTGCGATCGTCCGTTCCCGCGCCGTGGCGCGACGCACCTTCCGCGACGGCGGCTGGACCGCGCAGCAGCAGGGCATCGACCCGTTCCCCTACGGCCTCGCCCGCGGGCTCGACGGCGGCCCGCCTCACCTGTCGTTGCCGCTGGAGGCCCGGCGCGGGCGCAGGCGCGCCGAGCTGCGCGTGGGCCCCGGCCCGTCGCTGCGGGCGTGGGTCGCACAGCGTTGCGCCGAGGCGGTGGCCGCCGAGACGACGTGCGGCGCCCTCGTCGCGATCGGTGGCGATGTGGCCACCTCCGGGCTGGCCCCGGCCGGGGGCTGGCGGATCGACCTGACGGGCGGGGCACTGGCGATGGACGGCGGCGCGCTGTCCCGGATCGACGTGACCGGACGCCTGGTCACCGCGGCCACCGGCCGTGCCGTGCCCCCGTACTGGCGCACCGTGACCGTCGTCGCCGCGAACGGCCCGGCCGCCAGCGCAGCCTGCGCGGGGGTGCTGCTGCGCGGCGACGCCGCCCCGGAGTGGCTGGCCGACCTGGGTCTGATCGCTCTCCTGACCGACGCCACCGGGGGGATCCACCACGTCGGCTGCTGAGGCGATGACGCGCCGCGCGGTCGCCGCGGGCGTAGCGTGGAACGCGTGCCCCATGATCTTCCCGCTGATCTTCCCCGCACCCTGGGCGCGCTGCGCGCGTCCGGCCACGAGCTGCGCGGCGTCAAGTCCGAGATCCGCGCCAACCTGATCTCCGCGCTCCGCGAGGGGCGCGATCCCTGGCCCGGCATCGTCGGGTTCGAGTCCACCGTGCTCCCGCAGTTCGAGCGGGCGCTCATCGCCGGCCACGACATCGTTCTGCTCGGTGAGCGCGGGCAGGGCAAGACCCGCCTGCTGCGCTCGCTCACCGCCCTGCTCGACGAGTGGACGCCCGTCATCGAGGGCTCCGAGCTCGGCGAACATCCCTACGACCCCATCGCGCCGGCCACCCTCCGCCGTGCCGCCGAGCTCGGCGACGACCTGCCGGTGGGCTGGAAGCACCGCGACGAGCGCTACACCGAGAAGCTCGCCACTCCCGACACCGCCGTCGCGGACCTGATCGGCGACATCGACCCGGTCAAGGTCTCCGAGGGCCGCTCGCTGGGCGATCCGGAGACGATCCACTTCGGGCTGGTCCCGCGCTCGCACCGCGGCATCGTCGCGATCAACGAGCTGCCCGACCTGGCCGAGCGCATCCAGGTGTCGCTGCTCAACGTGATGGAGGAGCGCGACATCCAGGTCCGCGGCTACACGCTGCGCCTGCCGCTGGACATCCTGCTCGTCGCGTCGGCGAACCCCGAGGACTACACGAACCGCGGACGGATCATCACCCCGCTCAAGGACCGCTTCGGGGCCGAGGTGCGGACGCACTACCTCGACGACGTCGACGATGAGGTCGCGCTGGTCAGCCAGGAGGCCGAGCTCGTCGCCGCCGTGCCGGACCACGTCCTCGAGGTCATCGCCCGGCTCGTCATGCAGCT
>JBBQEF010000012.1:0-33042 GCA_038320445.1 Mycobacteriales bacterium | reverse complement strand
CGGCGGTGAGGAGCGGCTGGTCGTCGATCCGCACACCCTCGACGCCGGTGACGAGGACCTCCCACCCGAGGAGCAGGCGCGCCGCGAGCGCAGCCGCGAGCAGGCAGGCGGTGTCGTCGGCTACGCGACGGACCGGCCGGTGACGATGGCGGCGTTCGCGCTGTCCGGGCAGCTCTACGTCACGGAGTTCGCCGCCGGTCTCACCCCGCGCCTGGTCGAGACACCGGGCGCCGTCATCGACCCCCGGCCGGACCCCCACGGGCGGCTGGTCGCGTTCGTCAGTGGCGGAGCGCTGCACGTGCACGACATCGGCACCCGCTCCACCCGCACGCTCGCCGCACCGGACGCGCCGCACGTCACGTACGGCCTCGCCGATTTCGCCGCGGCCGAGGAGATGGGCCGGATGCGGGGGTTCTGGTGGTCCCCCGACGGCGACGCGCTGCTGGTCGCCCGCGTCGACGAGGCGCCGGTGGTGCGGTGGTACATCGCCGATCCCGCCCACCCCTCTCGGGTGCCCACCGAGGTGGCCTACCCCGCGGCGGGGACGCCGAACGCCCGCGTGACCGTCGAGGTCATCCGGCTCGACGGCACCCGCACACCCGTGCCGTGGGAGGACGAGTACCTCGTCGACGTCGTGTGGGACGCACACGGGCTGCTGGTCGTCACGGAGCCCCGCGACCAGACGGCGCTGCGGGTACGGCTCGTCGACCCCGCCACCGGTGCCAGCACGCACGTCCACGAGCAGACGGACCGGGCCTGGGTCGACATCGTTCCCGGCGTGCCCGCGCACACCGCGTCGGGAGCGCTGGTCACCGTGGCCGATGTGGACGACACGCGACGGCTCGTGGTGGACGGGACACCGGTGACCCCGGCCGGGCTGCAGGTCCGCGACGTGGCCGACGTGGACGGCGACACCGTGCTGTTCCGGGGCGGCGAGGAATCGTCGTCGATCGGCCTGTGGACCTGGGGCCCGGACGGCCTCACGGCGCTGACGCCGGCCTCAGGCGTGCACAGTGGACGGCTGCGCGGCGGCACGCTCGTCGTCAGCCGCCAGGATCTCGGCTCGGACGGGACCACCACGACGGTCCGGCGCGCGGCAGGCGGGGACCTGACGATCACCTCGTTCGCCGACCTTCCCGGGTGGGAACCGCGTGTGACGCTCCTGGAATGCGGTTCCCGCAACCTGCCGACCGCACTGCTGCTCCCGAGCCGGCACGAGCCCGGCACGAAGCTGCCCGTGCTCATGGACCCCTACGGCGGCCCGCACGCGCAGCGCGTCGTCGCCGCCCGCGGAGCCCACCTGACCAGCCAGTGGTTCGCCGACCAGGGTTTCGCGGTCGTGGTGGTCGACGGGCGGGGCACGCCCGGGCGCGGGCCCGCGTTCGAACGGGCGGTGCACGGCGACCTGGCCGGTCCGGTGCTCGAGGACCAGGTCGACGCGCTCCAGGCCCTCGCGAAGGACCATCCCGACCTCGACCTCACGCGCGTCGGCATCCGCGGCTGGTCCTTCGGCGGCTACCTGGCCGCGCTCGCGGTGCTGCGGCGCCCGGACGTCTTCCACGCCGCCGTCGCGGGCGCGCCGGTCACCGACTGGGCGTTGTACGACACCCACTACACGGAGCGCTACCTGGGCCTCCCCGACTCGGCCGCGTACCGCCGCTCCTCCCTGATCGAGGACGCGCCGAAGCTGACCCGCCCGCTGCTGCTGGTGCACGGCCTGGCCGACGACAACGTGGTGGCGGCGCACACGCTGCGACTGTCGTCCGCGCTGCTCGCGGCGGGCCGGCCGCACAGCGTGCTGCCGCTCTCGGGCGTCACCCACATGACGCCGCAGGAGGAGGTGGCGGAGAACCTCCTGCTGCTGCAGGTGCAGTTCCTGAAGGAGCACCTGGGCGGCCGGGCCTGATCAGTGGGCGTCGGGGAGGTGGATCTGGTCGCCGGCAGGCGTGAGGACCCGGCCCTGCCGCCACTCCGCGACACCGATCGCCAGCGCGACGGAGACAGCCAGCGCGGCCCCGCCGATCGCGATCGAGACCGCCAGCGGGTAGTCCGTTCCGGTCGCGGCGAGTACCGCGTAGAAGATGCCGGCGAGTGCCGCCGTGCCGACCGCCGAGCCGATCCGCTGCCCGGTCTGCAGGGCTCCACCCGCCGAGCCCGCCATGCTCACCGGCACGCAGCGCAGCGTCATCGTCGTGTTGGGGGAGATCACCCAACCGCCGCCGATGCCGGCCAGCAGCAAGGGCGCCGCCACCGCCCACCCCGTGGAGCCACCGGCGGGCGCGAGCCTCAGCACCACCGCGGTGACGGCCAGTCCACCGACCACCAGGCTCAGGCCGGTGACGGTCAGCAGCCGTCCGAACCGCTCCACCAGCCGCCCGCCCACCACCGCGGACGCCGCGGAGCCGAGCGCGAACGGGGTGACCGCCAGGCCGGACTGCAGCGGCGTGTACCCGAGCCCGTTCTGGAAGTAGAGCGCGAACACCAGCCAGATCCCGCTGAACCCGACGAAGTAGGCCATCCCCAGCGCCGCGCCCGACGCGTAGCCCGAGGTGTCGGTCAGGAGCCGGAGGTTCAGCAGCGGGTCCCAGTCGCGGGCCACCACCCGCCGCTCCCAGCGGACGAACGCCGTCAGCAGCGCGGCGCCGACCGGGAACAACCACCACAGCCGGGCCAGCCCGCCCGCCTCGGCGAGCACCAGGGGCAACATGACCGCGAGCACCCCGCTGCCGAGCAGCGCGACACCGGCCAGATCCATGTGCCCGCGCTGCCCCGCACCGTCACCCTTCGGCAGCAGACGGGCCGCCAGCAGGAGCGCCGCGGCACCGATCGGGATGTTGACGAAGAAGATCCACCGCCAGCCGTCGGGCTCACCGGCGAGCGCGAGGATCACCCCTCCCGCGACCGGGCCGACCGCGGTCGAGATGCCGACGGTGGCGCCGAAGAAGCCGAACGCGCGCCCGCGCTCCGCACCGCGGAAGAGCTGCTGGATCAGCGCCGAGTTCTGCGGGGCCAGCGCACCGGCGGCGAGGCCCTGCGCGATGCGGGCGGCGATGAGCAGACCCATCGTCGGAGCGGCCCCGGCCAGTCCGCTGAACAGCACGAACGCGGCCAGGGCGAACAGGAACATCCGGCGCCGGCCGAACGCGTCACCGAGCCGTCCGGCCGGGACGAGCATGAGGCCGAACGCGAGCGCGTAGCCCGACACGATCCACTGCACACCCGACGGGCTGGTGCCCAGCCCGCGCTGGATCGACGGCAGCGCCACCGACACGATGCTGACGTCCAGCAGGCTCATGAAGCCCGCCACGAGCGTCACCGAGAAGGCCTGCCAGCGCTTCGGGTCGGGCTCGTACGCCGACACGTCCTGCGAGGCGGCCGGGAGGGTCATGAACCCTGTCTACCGGCTCGCCGGCGCTCTGGCAGGCTGAACCCCGTGACCAACCCGAAGCCCACCGTCGAGCCGTACGACGGCCCCGCCCCCACCGACCTCGTCATCGAGGAGCTCGCCACCGGCGACGGCGCCGAGGCGCGCGCCGGGCAGACCGTCGAGGTGCACTACGTCGGCGTCGCGCACTCCACCGGCGAGGAGTTCGACGCCTCCTACAACCGCGGCTCGACGTTCCGCTTCCCGCTCGGCGCCGGCCGCGTCATCGCGGGCTGGGACCAGGGCGTCGCCGGGATGAAGGTCGGCGGCCGCCGCAAGCTCGTGATCCCGCCGCACCTGGGCTACGGCGACCGTGGCGCCGGCGGCGCCATCAAGGGCGGCGAGACCCTGATCTTCGTGGTGGACCTGTTGGGCGTCTCCTGAGACTGCTCCTGGTCTCCGACACCCACCTCCCGGTGCGGGGCCACGACCTGCCCGCACCGGTGTGGGACGCGGTGGACGCCGCCGACGTCGTGATCCACGCGGGCGACTGGGTCTCCGTCGACCTGCTCGACGCGCTGGAAGAACGGGCCGCCCGGCTCGTCGGCGTGTGGGGCAACAACGACGGCCCCGGTCTCCGCGCCCGCCTGCCCGAGGTGGCGCGCGCCGAGCTGGACGGCGTCAGGTTCGCGGTCGTGCACGAGGCGGGCGTGGCGCGGGGCCGGGAGCGGCGCTGCGCGAAGGCCTACCCGGACGTCGACGTGCTGGTGTTCGGCCACAGCCACATCCCCTGGGACACCACCGCCCCCGGCGGCCTGCGCCTGCTCAACCCGGGCTCCCCCACCGACCGCCGCCGCCAACCCACGCGCACCTACATGACGGCCGAGACCCACGCGGGCCGCCTGCAGAACCCGATCCTGCATCACCTCTGACCCGCCCGGCCGGCGGCGGTGCGCGAGAGGACCGGCGAGGCGATCCGCGCGCTCTGCGCGCCCTCCGCGCGTTGCTGCGCGCGCGGCGAGGAACGCGCCGCGGACCGGACCTCGCCCGGGCACACCGGCACGGCGCGGATGGGGAATGCTGGCCTATCACTCGATCGGATTCGGACGTGGCGATGCCCAAGGTGACGGAGACCCGGGACGGCGTCGAGTTGAGCAGCCTCGACGGCCCGCTCTTCGACGACGCCGGAGCGACCAAGCGCGACCTCGTCGACTACCTCGACGCCGTGCGCGGGCGCATCCTCCCGGTGCTGCGGAACAGGCCGCTGTCGGTGATGCGCGTGCGTCCCGGCCAGGCGCCGTTCATGCAGAAGAACGTGCCCAAGTACGCACCCGACTGGATCGCCACGACGCCGGTGTGGGCTCACGCGTCGCACCGGGAGGTGACCTACGCGCTCTGCAACGACCGGCGCACGCTGCTGTGGTTCGCCAACCAGCGGGCCGTCGAGTACCACCCGACGCTCGTGGAGGCCGGTGGCGACCACCCCACCGACCTGATCATGGACCTGGACCCACCGGAGGGCGGCACGTTCGACCACGTCGTCCGCGCCGCGCGGCTGGTGGAACGAGCGCTGGCGGACTGCGGCCTGGCCGGTGCGATCAAGACCAGCGGGGCCAAGGGGATGCACGTCTTCGTGCCACTGGACGGCGCCGGCTTCGAGGACGCGGCCGCCGCCACCCGGGCGCTCGCCGCACGGGCCGAGCGGCTCGACCCGGACGCCGCCACCACGGCCTTCATCCGCGAGGACCGCGGCGGCAAGGTGTTCCTCGACTCCACCCGCGCCGGTGGCGCCACGGTGGTCGCGGCGTACAGCCCGCGCATCCGGCCGGGGGTACCCGTCTCGTTCCCGCTGGCGTGGGACCAGCTCGACGACGTCACGCCCGCGGACTTCACGGTGCACACCGCCCTCGACCGCCTCGGCGACGCCGACCCGTGGGCCGTGCGGATGCCCGAGCCCCAGGCGCTGCCTGCCGATCTCGTCGAGGAGGGCCACACCATCCCGATCGCGCGGGTGCAGGCCATGCACGAGGGGAAACGCCGCGCGCGGGCCCGGCGGGGATAGTGTCGGCCCATTGTCACCGAGATCGCCGATTTCACCGTCCTCGCCGCATCCCAGGAGCAGTTCGCCGATGCGGTGCAGGAGGGGCTGGAGTTTGTCTCCGGCACCCCCGGCTTCCGCTCCGCCCGGCTCACCCGCAGCGCCGAGACACCCACCCGGTTCGTCCTGCTGATCGAGTGGGACAGCATCGAGGCGCACATGGTCGGCTTCCGGGAGTCGGAGAACTTCCCGCGGTGGCGCGCGATCGTCGGTCCGCACTTCGACGGCGCGCCGAACGTCGAGCACTTCGACGAGGTCGTGAGCTTCCGCACGTCCTGAGAGCCGACTGAGACCAGCGGCCGGTTCGAGGCCTCGATACGGAGGGCGGCACACGCGGAAGCACCACTGCGTCGCCTAACGTCGACGTGTGCACGGAATCCTGCGTGGCCTGCTGGCCCTGACGCTCGCCGCGGCCGCCACCGTGCTGCTCACGACCCCGGCGAGCGCGGCCGCCCCGGCGGTCCAGGAACAGCGCATCGACGTGCCGGGCGGTCCCGGCGTCGGCGGAACCGTCTCGCTGGACACCTCGCTCTACCTGCCGGCCGTCACGCCCGCACCCGCGGTGCTGGTGGCGCACGGGTTCGGCGGGAGCAAGGCCTCGGTCGACACCGACGCCCGTGATCTCGCGGCCCGCGGCTTCGTCGTCCTGACGTGGTCGGCGCGCGGTTTCGGTGCGAGTGGCGGACAGATCGCGCTCGACTCCCCCGACTACGAGGTGGCCGACGCGAGCCGGCTCGTCGACTGGCTCGCACGGCGGGCCGAGGTGGCCCAGGACGGGCCGGGTGACCCGCGCGTCGGCGTGACCGGGGGGTCGTACGGCGGCGCGCTGTCGTTGCTGCTCGCCGGGTACGACAGGCGCATCGACGCGATCGCCCCCGTCATCACGTGGAACGACCTGAACCAGGCACTGTTCCCCGGAACGGCCGCGGCCTCCGTGCCACCGATGTCCACACCGGCGGCGGGCGCGTTCGCCCCGGACGGGGTGTTCAAGCGGGGGTGGGCCGGGATCTTCTTCTCGGCCGGCGCGTCGCCGACGGCCGCAGCGACCGGATCCGGACCGGTGACGCCCCGGAGCCCGCAACCGGGGTCCGACGCCACCTGTGGCCGGTTCACCGCGCAGGTCTGCGCCGCCTACACCGAGGCCGCCACCACGGGCCGGCTCTCCGCCGGAACCGCCGCGCTGCTCGCGAGGTCGTCGCCCGCCACGGTCACGAACCGGATCACCGCCCCCACCCTGCTCGTGCAGGGCGAGTCCGACACCCTGTTCGGACTCGACCAGGCCGACGCCAACGCCCGCCAGATCGCCGCGCGCGGCACGCCGGTGAAGGTCATGTGGTACTCCGGCGGCCACGACGGCGGCGCCCCCGACCAGGGCGTCCGCGACGCGATCGGTGCGTGGCTCGACCACTACCTCGCCGGTCGCGGGGAGGCTCCTGGCACCGGTTTCTCCTACGCCGTGCAGAGCGGGGTCAGGGCCGGCAGCAACACCGCCACCGGCCGCACCGTGCAGGCTCCCGGTTACCCCGGCCTCCCCGGCACCGCCCCGTTGACGGCCCCGCAGCTCACGCTGGACGGGCCCGCGCAGACCGTCGTCAGCCCGGCAGGCGGCAACCCGGCGTCGATCACCTCGCTGCCCGGCGTCGGCTCGGCGCTGGGCGCCGTCGGGGGACGCCTGTCGGCCGCGACCGCCGTCCCGGGCCAGTCCGCGCGGTTCGTCACCCCGGCCTTCGCCAGTCCGACGACACTGACGGGCGCACCGCGGGTCACGGTCACGGTGGCGCGGGTTCCCGGCCAGCCCGCACCCGCGGACGCGATCCTGTTCGCGTCGACGTCCGAGGCCACGGCCGACGGCACGCGCACGCTGCTGGGCAGCGCCGTCGCACCGTTCCGAGTGGCGGTGCCCGCCGACGGCACACCGGTGACGGTCACGGTGACACTGCCCGGTGTCGTGGCGCCGATCGAGGCGGGCCACACGCTGGCCGTCTCCGTCGCGACCACCGACCAGGCCTACGCGGGCGGCACCGAACCCGCGGTGTGGCGGATCGGCGTCACCGGCGGGCTGACCGTGCCCGAGGTGACCGGCGAGTCCGTCACCGCCAACACCGTGCCGCTCGTCCCGGCGGTCGGCATCGCCGCGGTGCTCGCGCTGGCCCTGCTCGCGTGGGTCGGCGCGCGCCTGCGGCGCCGCCGGGTCACCGCGCACGCGACCCCCGACACGGACGCCCCGCCGCTGCGCATCCACGACCTCGCCAAGACCTACAAGGGCGGCTTCAGCGCGGTGAAGGGCGTGTCGTTCGACGTCGAGCAGGGCATGGTGCTCGGGCTGCTCGGCCCCAACGGCGCCGGCAAGACCACCGTGCTGCGGATGCTGATGGGCCTGATCCGGCCCACCGCGGGCACGATCACGGCGTTCGGGCAGCCCGTCGGCGCCGGCGCGCCCGTGCTGGCCCGGATCGGCGCGTTCGTCGAGGGACCGGGCTTCCTGCCGCACCTCTCGGGCGCGGACAACCTGCGCCTGTACTGGGCGGCCACCGGCCGACCGGTCGGTGAGGCCCACCTCGACGAGGCGCTGGAGATCGCGGGGCTCGGCACGTCCATCGAGCGGCGCGTCGGCGCCTACAGCCAGGGCATGCGGCAGCGTCTCGCGATCGCGCAGGCCATGCTCGGGCTGCCGGACCTGCTCGTCCTCGACGAACCCACCAACGGGCTGGACCCGCCCCAGATCCACGCCATGCGCGAACTTCTGCACCGGTACGCCGCCGGTGGCCGCACCGTGCTCGTGTCGAGCCACCTGCTCTCGGAGGTGGAGCAGACCTGCACGCACGTGGTGGTCATGCACAAGGGCCTCGTGGTGGCCGACGGCACCGTCGAGGACATCATCGCGGGTGGCGGCGCGGCCACGTTCGCCGTCGACGCACCGGACCGGGCGGCGACCGTCCTCGGCGCACTGACCGGTGTGCACGCCGTCGAGGTCGACGGCGGCTCCGTGCACGCGGAGCTGAACGGCACCCCGCGCGCGTCGGCGGTGCGGGCGCTCGTCTCGGCCGGGGTCGACGTCGCGTCGGCCGGGCCGCGGCGGCGCCTGGAGGACGCGTTCCTGCAGCTCGTCGGAGAGGACACCACCCCGTGACCGCGGACGAGGCCTCGACCCACAAGGGGACAGTCGGCGCGCTGGCGGCCGGGCCGCCCCCGACCGAGTACCGCCCCCACCGCACCCTGCCGCTACGCGTCGAGCTGGCCCGCCAGCTCAGGCGCCGCCGTACGCAGGTGACGTTCGGGCTGGTGGTGGTGCTGCCGGTGATCCTCTGGTTCGCGTTCTCGCTGGCCGCGGCCAGCCCGCCCGGCAGCGCGGTGAACCTGGTGGACCTGGCCAAGGGCAGCGGCGGCAACTTCGCGGTGTTCGCGCTGTTCGCGTCGGCGTCGTTCCTGCTCGTCGTGGTGGTGGCGCTGTTCTTCGGCGACACCGTGGCGTCGGAGGCGTCGTGGGCGAGCCTGCGCTACCTGCTGGCCGCCCCGATCCCCCGGGCCCGGCTGCTGCGGCAGAAGGCGATCGTCGCGGCCGGCCTGTCGGTTGCAGCGATCGTGCTGCTGCCGGTGGTGTCGCTGACGGTCGGCAGCCTCGCCTACGGCACCGGGGACCTGGTCAGCATCACCGGCGAGTCGCTCCCGTTCTGGGCAGGCGCCGGCCGCGTGCTGCTGGGCGCGCTGTACATCGCGATCAACCTGAGCTGGGTCGCTGCGCTCGCCACGCTGCTGTCGGTGAGCACCGACGCTCCCCTCGGCGCGGTGGGCGGAGCCGTGATGGCATCGATCGTCAGCCAGATCCTCGACCAGATCACGGCGCTGGAGGACCTGCGCAACTACCTGCCCACCCACTACGCCACGGCCTGGTTCAACCTGCTCGGCGGGCAGATCGACTGGGGCGACATGACGCGCGGCGCGTTCGGCTCGCTGACGTGGGCCCTGGTGCTGGGCGCGCTCGCGGTGTGGCGGTTCGAGCGCAAGGACATCACCAGCTGACCTACCGCTCCTCCGGCGGTTCCCCCGGCTCGGGGAGCGGCGGGACGGCGTCGACCGGAAGACTGTACGCCCGCGACGAGGTCGGCCCAGCAGCCAGGGCGGCACACGAGCGCATCGCGCGGGCCTGTTGTCGTCGGGGCGGGAGGGGGGCGGGCCAGGGTGAGGTCCGGGTCAGGTCAGCACGGCCCAGCTGTGCGGCGGGATCGTGACAGCGGAGGTGGCCAGGTGCGCATCGCCGGCCAGCACCTCGCTCACGCCGGGCAGCTCGTGGTCGAGGGCGGCGTCGTCGAGGTTGAGGGCCACCACCAGGCGCTGCGTGTCCGCGCGACACTCCAGCACGAAGGCGGTGTTGGTCAGGTGCATCGGGGTGGTGCGGGCGCGGTGCAGCCAGGGGTGACGCCGGCGCAGACCGATGAGCTCCTCGTGGAGGCGATAGGTGTCCCGGCCCAGCGGGGACAGCGCCGTCGGGCCCTCCACCGGGAACTCGGGCCGCACGGCGTCGTCACCACCCACCCGCTCCTCCTTGACGCCGCGGAACGCCTGCTCGTCGCCGTAGTAGACCGTCGGGGTGCCGGCGACGGTGAACAGCAGCACGAGCGCGTGCGGAAGATGGCGCTCGTCGGCGATCGTGCTGGCGATCCGGCTGACGTCGTGGTTGCCGACGAACGTCAACGGCACGAACGTGTCCAGGAGGGCGTCGTGGCGTTCCAGCGCGTGGGCCAGCTCGAAGAAGTTGCGGTCGCCGATCGCGCTCCAGGTGGCTTTCCACAGCTCGTACTGCGTGACGGCGTCCATGCCCGATTCGCGCACGATGCCCGCGTAGTCACCGTGGATCACCTCGCCCACGACGTACGCGTCCGGGAACCGCTCGCGCACCCGCGGCAGGACCCGGGCCCAGAACGCGGGCGGCACGGCGTAGGCCGCGTCCAGCCGCCAGCCGTCCGCACCCGCGGCCAGCCAGTGGCACATGACCTCGACCACGTGGTCGGCGACGGCGGGCTCATCGTGGTTCAGCGCGAGAAGGCCGGGATGGCCTTCGAAGGTGGCGTGCTCGCCCGCATCGTCGATGCGGAACCAGGCGGGTGGCGCCGCGAACTCCGGCCCGACGTGGTTGAACACACCGTCCAGCAGCACGCGCAGGCCACGCCGGTGCGCCTGCTCGACCAGCTCCGCGAAGTCGGCCTCGTCGCCCAGCCGGGGGTCGATGCGCAGATGGTCGGTGGTGTCGTAGCCGTGTGTCGCGGACGCGAACACCGGCCCCAACGCGATCCCGGACACGCCGAGCGTCACCGCGTAGTCCAGCCAGTCGAGGATCCGGCCGAGCCGGTGGGTCACGCCGACACCGGCGCTCTCCGGCTCCGCCCCGACGAACCCGAGCGGGTAGACCTGCCACCAGATCGCGTGCTCCACCCAGCTCGGCTCCATGCGCCTACGCTCTCACGAGCCCCCCGCCGCCGTGTCCGGGGCCGGGCGCAACCTCTTCGGGAGCTTCGCCACCACCGCGTCGTAGGACGCGTCCACCAGCTCCTCCAGCTCGTCGTCCGGGATCGCGCCGTCGAGCCGCACGCTGTTCCAGCCGAACCGCCCGATGTAGTGGGACACCGTCACCGTGTCGGGGTAGCGCAGCCGCAGCTCGCCCGCCTCGTCGGCGTCGCGGCCGCACTTGAGCCCCAGGCCCTCCCCACCGAGGAAGGCGAAGATCTTGCCGCCGACCTTCGCGACGAGATCGCCCTCCCACGGCGTGTCGGGCTGCGCGCCGGGCTTGGCGAGGCAGTAGGCTACCAGGTCGTCGTGGTTCACACCCGCCGCCAGCGCCACCACATCGCCGCGACCACCAGCACCGTGAACCAGACGTAGGTGCTGCCGACCACCTGCTGCAGCGGGGTCCACAGCAGTTCGCGGCCGTCGGCGCGCGGCAGGCCGAGCTGGTGCGGGGCGGCGACGAACACGATGGCTGACGCGAACGCCACAGTGATCCAGACCGCCGATCGCGTGCGCCAGGCCGTCGCGAACGCCACCAGCAGGGCGGGCGCGATCCACACCCAGTGGTGCGACCACGACGTCGGCGACACCAGCAGCGCGACCCCGGCCGTCGCGACCATCGCCAGCGGAGCCGGGCCGCGCCGGATCACCGGCGCGGCCAGCGCCAGCAGTCCGGCCGAGAGTGCCAGCCAGACCACGGTGCGGGCCGCGCCGTCGACACCGGCCCGGACCAGCACGGCCTGGAACGTCTGGTTGGTGAAGAACGCCGAGCCGCTGACGCCACCGGCCGGGTTGTGCAGCCAGAACGTGAGTGACGCTCCCGGGGCCACGACGAACCCGATCGCGGTGGCCACCAGGCCGGACACCGCCGCGGTGGCGGCGGCGCGGTAATCGCGCCGGAGCAGGTAGTACAGGACGAACGCCGCGGGCGTGAGCTTGATCGCGGCGGCGACGCCGACGAGCATCCCGCGTGGCCACCGCGTGCGGACGACGAGCAGGTCGAGCGCGACCAGGGCCATCAACAGCAGGTTGATCTGCCCGAACTCGATGGTCTGCAGCACCGGTTCCAGCCCGATCGCGGGCAGGCCCCCGACGGGGTGGTCGAAGCTGATGTCCTTCCCCGGCTGCACCGCGAGAGCCAGCGGCAACGCGATCGACGCCACCGACAGCGCCCCACCCCGCCCACCGGAGGGCCACAGCCGGCGCACCACGACATACAGCGTGACGCCCAGCGCCACCGTCGACAGCGCCAGCAGGACCGTCCACGAGACGACCCAGGGCAACACGGCCAGCGGCACCATGACCAGCGCCGCGAACGGCGGGTAGATGAACGGCAACGTGATGTGGCCGGACGTCTCGGGCAGCGTGCCGTACATGTCGCCGCCGCTCAGCCAGGCCTGGACGCCGAAGCGGTAGACCTCGAGGTCGATGTGCCGCCCACCGGTGTGGATCACCAGCCCGACCAGCACCAACGCCAGCAGCGGGACCGTGACCGGAAGGATGCGGCGCGGGCGTCGGAGCTGCCCGAGAACCCACCGCTCGCGTGTCCGCGCGGCCGACGGCCCGGTCACAGTCACGCGGTCCACGGTAGCCCCCGCACGCCACCGATCGGTGGACGGGCCGCTCAGCTGATGCCGGCCGCATCCATGCCCCGGAGCTCCTTCTTGAGATCCTGGATCTCGTCGCGCAGGCGCCCGGCCAGCTCGAACTGCAGATCGCGGGCCGCGGCCAACATCTGGTCGGTGAGGGACTGGACCAGATCGGCCAGTTCGGCGCGGGGCATGTTCGCCGTGTCGCGGCCGGTGACCACACCCGAGCTGCCACCGGAGCGGCCCGGCTCCCCCGCCGCCCGTTTGCCCCGGGACTGGTTGCGGCCCGAGCCCCCGATCGGGACCTCGGAGTCCTCCGCTTCCCGGTAGACCTGATCGAGGATGTCGGCGATCTTCTTGCGCAGCGGCTGGGGATCGAGCCCGCGCTCCTCGTTGTAGGCGACCTGCTTGGCGCGACGCCGATCGGTCTCGTCGATGGCGTACCGCATCGAGTCGGTGACCTTGTCGGCGTACATGTGCACCTCCCCGGACACGTTGCGCGCGGCGCGCCCGATGGTCTGGATCAGCGAGGTGCCGGAGCGGAGGAAGCCCTCCTTGTCGGCGTCGAGGATGGCCACCAACGACACCTCGGGCAGATCGAGGCCCTCGCGGAGCAGGTTGATGCCGACCAGCACGTCGAACTCGCCCAGCCGGAGCTGGCGCAGCAGCTCGATGCGCCGCAGCGTGTCGACCTCGGAGTGCAGGTAGCGCACCCGGATCCCCAGCTCCAGAAGGTAGTCGGTGAGGTCCTCGGACATCTTCTTGGTGAGCGTGGTGACCAGCACGCGCTCGTCGCGCTCGGCCCGCTCGCGGATCTCGTGCACCAGATCATCGATCTGGCCCTTTGTGGGCTTGATGACGACCTTCGGGTCGACCAGGCCCGTGGGGCGGATGACCTGCTCGACGAACTCGCCGCCGGTGCGCTGCAGCTCGTACGGGCCGGGGGTGGCCGAGAGGTAGACCGTCTGCCCGATGCGATCGGCGAACTCCTCCCAGGTGAGCGGCCGGTTGTCGGTGGCCGACGGCAACCGGAACCCGAACTCGACGAGGTTGCGCTTGCGCGACATGTCGCCCTCGTACATGCCCCCGATCTGCGGCACCGTCTGGTGCGACTCGTCGATGACCATCAGGAAGTCGTCCGGGAAGTAGTCGATCAGGGTGGCGGGCGCCGTGCCGGGGCCACGGCCGTCGATGTGGCGCGAGTAGTTCTCGATGCCGGAGCAGAACCCGACCTGGCGGATCATCTCCAGGTCGTACTGGGTGCGCATGCTCAGCCGCTGGGCTTCGAGCAGCTTGCCCTGGTTCTGCAGCTGCGCCAGGCGCTCCGCGAGCTCGACCTCGATGTCGCGGACGGCCCGCTCCATGCGCTCCGGCCCGGCGACGTAGTGGGTGGCCGGGAAGATGCGCAGCTCATCGACCTGGCGAACGACATCGCCGGTGAGCGGATGCAGGTAGTAGAGCGACTCGATCTCGTCGCCGAAGAACTCGATGCGGATGGCGAGCTCCTCGTACGCCGGGATGATCTCCACCGTGTCGCCGCGGACCCGGAACGTGCCGCGGTTGAACGCCATGTCGTTGCGCGTGTACTGCACGTCGACCAGGGCCCGGAGCAGCGCATCGCGCTCGACGGTGCCGCCGACGGCCAGCTGCACCGAGCGGTCGAGGTAGGACTGCGGCGTGCCGAGGCCGTAGATGCACGACACCGAGGCCACCACCACCACGTCGCGGCGCGACAGCAGGTTGTGGGTGGCCGAGTGGCGCAGCCGCTCCACGTCCTCGTTGATCGAGGAATCCTTCTCGATGTAGGTGTCGGTCTGCGCGATGTACGCCTCGGGCTGGTAGTAGTCGTAGTACGAGACGAAGTACTCGACCGCGTTGTTGGGCAGCATCTCCCGCAGCTCGTTGGCCAGCTGCGCCGCGAGGGTCTTGTTGGGCGCCATCACCAGCGTGGGCCGCTGCAGCTTCTCGATCAGCCAGGCCGTGGTGGCCGACTTGCCGGTGCCCGTGGCGCCCAGGAGCACGATGTCCTGCTCGCCCGCGCGGATGCGCTTCTCCAGCTCGGCGATGGCCGCGGGCTGATCGCCCGCCGGCTCGTAGTCGCTGACCACCTGGAACCTGCCGCCGGTGCGGGGGATGTCGCTGACCGGGCGGTGCTCCGAATGGGCGAGCGGCAGCTCGTCCTGCTGGGCAGCACTACCGGGAACCTCTGTTGCGAACGCCACGGGACCCAGGGTACGAGCACACACCGACAGTTTCCGGTCCACGGGTCTGACACGATCACCGCATGCACCCGCCGAAGACCGCGACCTTCGACGTACCGGCCCGGCTCAACACCGATTCGAAGGGCATCGGACGCGCCGTCGACGAGTACCGGGAAACCCCGTTCGGTCTCTACATGAGCCGGGCGATGGTCGACCGGCCGACGGCGCACTGGATGCAGTCCTGGCTGCTCCCCGGCCTCGGGCTGTGCGTCACCGACTGGTGGTGGAACCCCGGGCACGCCCGCGACCAGGACTACTACCTCGACGTCTGCGACATCGTGCGCCACGGCGAGGTCTGGACGCTGACCGACCACTACCTCGACATCGTCGTGCAGCACCGGCGCGGTGCGCAGCTGATCGACATCGACGAGTTCGTGGGTGCCGTCGCGCACGGCCTCATGGACGCTGCGACCGCCGAACTGGCCCTGCACCGGGCGGCCCGCGCGATCGACGGGCTCGCCGCGCACGACTACGACCTCGACGCGTGGCTCGGTGGCATGGGAATCGAACTCAGCTGGAAGCCGGTCCGCTGACGGCGATCACGTCACGGCGGGCGACGTCACCGTCGAACCGCTCGTGGTGGACCCCGGTGCCGAGGCGTTGCTGGTGGCCGACGCCGACGCCGACGTCGTCTTCGGTGGCTTGGTCGGCTTCGTGGTGGGGTCCGGAGTGCCCTCGTTGATCGTGGTGGGCGTGACGGTGGTGGTGGCCACCGGCGGCTCCACCGGCAGTTGCACGGGTGGAGCGACCGGGGCGGGCCTGGGTGTGGTCCGGTAGACGCGCGGGCGGGTCTTGACCACCTGCGGCTGGACCGGGGCCGCGGCCACCGTGGTGGTGGGCGGCACGACCACAGCGGGCGTCGTCGTGGTCGGAGGGACGGCCGTGGTCGTCGTCGGGGCCAGCGAGGACTCGGCGGCGCTGGTGGCGACGGGTGCGGTGGCCTGGGCGAGGGCGGTGATCCCGCCCAGCCCGCCGACCGTCAGCACCGCGGCGGCGGCAGCGGTGCTGGCGCGGTTGAGCGTGCTGGCACGTCGGATCACCCCGTCGACGCCGGGGAGGGTGACGGCGACCGAGAGCTCGTCGTCCAGGCGCCGGAACTCATCGGTCATCCGGTCGAGCGTGGTCACCGGTGCTCCTCGTGGTTGTCGTACACGGCGTAGAGGTCGCTGTCGTAGCCGGAACCGTCGTAGGGCTGCTCTGCGGCGCCGGACGGCTCGTCGTAGTCGACGCCGTCGGCGTCCTGGCCCATGACCTCGGCCAGGCCGTCCGTGACCACCAGCCGGGCGCGGGCGAGGCGGGCCTGGACCGTGCCCATCGACACCTGCTCGACGGCGGCGATCTCGGCGACATCGGCACCCGCCATGTGCGAGAGCACGACGCACCGGCGCTCGGCGGCGGGCAGGCGCCGCAACGCGGTGAGCATCGCCCCGGTACGGGCGTCGCCTCCGTCGCCCACCGGGCCGGGACGGCCGATGCCGATGCGGGCGAGCGCCCGGCGCCAGCTGCGGATGGTGGAGCGGACCGCCACGCGCCGCACCCAGGCGGTCGGATCGGAGGAGCGTCCCACGGTGGCCCACTGGCGCCAGGCCCGCGAGTACGCGTCCTGCACGACGTCGTGGGCCTCGCCGGGGTTCAGCGTGATCGCGTAGAGCTGGGCGACGAGGCGCTGGTAGTTGGCCTCGAAATGGGCCCCGAAGTCCACGCGGAGCTGTGCGGGCGAGGGAGCAGGCGCATCCTGCTCGACCTCGGCCGGAGCGATGTCGTCCGGCTCCCCGCCGCCGAGTTCGACCTGGTCGTCGACGACGGGCGCCCCGGGCGCCTCGGTGCCGAGGTCCGTGGCGCCCCGGTCCTCGTCGGCGCCGGGGTTCTGGCCGGGCGCATCAGGTTCGTCGGCGTCGGCGTCGCCGGGGCCGGAGCGGTGCTCGACCATGGCGCTCACCCCCGTCCTCCTGTCGCCGACTACGTTCGTGATCCTGTTCACCCGATCGTGCACGGGGCCTGTCACTCCATCGTGGCGCACTGCCCGTGTGTTACGGAAGGAGGGCCCCTTCACAGCAACGACGGTGACCACCCGGAGGTTGCGGCCCAGGCGCCGGCCCGGGGCGCGGCCGAGCCGAACCATACGTCCTTCACCTGCACGTACGACTCGACGTCCGGGTGGTGCGCAGCGCTCCGCTCGACCGCGGCGTACTCGGTGCGGGCCTCCGGCCCGGCACGCAGCCAGTCGCGCAGCAGCAGCGCCGAGCGCCACGCGGGCGACCCCGTCTCGCGGACGTACAGGGTCACCGGGCGGCCCGGGTCGGCCGCGGCGTGGAGGCGCTCGGGCCACGGGGCCGGACCGGGTGGCGTGGGGTCGTGGTCGATCCCGGGGCCGGCCGGGAAACCCGCGTCGGCGAGGGCGTCACGGATCGCGTCGGCATCGGTGAGCGAGTCGACACCGAGCTGGAGCTCGACGACGTCCGCGGCCGCGAGCCCGGGCACCGCGGTCGACCCGATGTGCGCCACCCCACGACCCCGGTCCCCCGCCGCGGCCGCGACGCGGGCGGCGATCCGCGATCCGGTCTGCGCCCAGCCCGGGTCCGGCTCGACCAGCCGCACGACGCTCCGCGCGGGCCGTCGCAGGCGCAGGTTCTCCTCGAACGGGCGGATCCGCTCGTCCCACAGGACGTCGACCGCGGCCGTCAGCTCGTCCGGTGCGCCCGAGTTGTCGAGCCACACGTCGGCGACGGACCGGCGCTGGTCGTCCGTGGCCTGGGCGGCGATGCGGGCGCGGGCGTCGTCCTCGGGCATGCCGCGGGAGCCGACGAGCCGGCGCACGCGCTCCTCCTGGTCGGCGTGGACGACCACCACCAGCGGGAAGTGCGGCGCCATCCCGCTCTCGACGAGCAGCGGGATGTCCTGGACCACCACCGCGTCGGCGGGTGCGGCGGCGATCAGCTCCTGCGAGCGCGAGCGCACCCGCGGGTGCACGATCGCGTTGAGACGCTGCCGGGCGTCCGCGTCCCGGAAGACGACGGCCGCGAGAGCGGGACGGTCCAGCCCACCGCCGGCGGCCAGGACGGTCCCGCCGAACGCCGCGACCACCTCGCCGAGGCCGTCCGTTCCCGGCGCCACCACGTCACGGGCGATCCGGTCCGCATCCACCAGCACCGCGCCGCGCTCGACGAGGCGCGCGGCCACCGTCGACTTGCCGGATCCGATGCCTCCGGTCAGCCCCACCTGCAGCACGGCGGCCACCGTACGGTCAGGGAGCGCCTGCCGCCTGGGCGGGCCCCGGAGGGCGCGGCGGGCTCGGGACGGGAGCGGCCTTCGGTGCGGCTCCCGCGACGGTGGGCAGGACCCTCAGAGCCAGGTCGACGAGCACGTCCCCGGGGGGCCGGTTGCGGGGCAACGGGCGGCTGGGCAGCGTGAACGTGAGCGTGCCCGAGCCGTAGAGGACGGTCAGCACCGCCTCGCCGCCCCGTTCGATCAGGATCGCCGACGCGGCCCCGATCGGGAGCGACCGGCGGGTGCCCTCCTCGGCACCGGCGTTGAGCCTCCAGTGATCTGCGGCGGCTGCGGCGTCGGCGTACGCGGCGGCGTTCACGCCGAGCAACGGACGCCCGACGGCCGGTCCGCCCGCGGTGCCCGTGTAGGCGCAGTCGAGACGCTCGGTGCGTCCGACCGACGGGCTGGGCACGCCCACGGTGGTCCGCACGGCGACCGTGTCCAGCGGCAGGCCGAGCAGGGCGCCGAGGTCGGTGACGGGGAGCAGCCGTGAGCAGTCATCGGGCACCACACCGCGGTCGACGACGCCCGGCGACGGCGCCGCGGAGGTGCCGACGGCGGACGGGAAGGTCGGCAGCGACGGGCCGTCGACCGGGGGGCCGCCAGCACAGGCGGTGACCGACAGTGCGCAGAGAGCAGCCATCACGGCCGCGCGCGCGGCCCGGCTCCGCTCCGTCCCCCCGGGCATGCTCCCTACCGTAGATCCCGTGACGCGGCCCGGGCCGCGACTCGCCCGGCGGGTCGCCGGAACGCCGCTCAACCGTGACCCTGGGCCGGCACGCCGAACGGCCCCGGCGACCAGTGGTCGCCGGGGCCGTTCGAACCAGCTGCGGATCAGGCTCCGCCGGAGAGCTTCTCCCGCAGGGCGGCGAGCTGCTCGTCGCTCGCGAGCGAGCCACCGGACTCGGCGGGAGCTCCCTCGCCGGCCGGAGCCGCCGAGGACGAGTAGCTGGTGCCGGTGGCGCCCTCGACGGACGCCTCGGCCTCCGCCTCGGCCGCCTTCTTGAGCTGCGTGATGTGCTGCTCGAAGCGGACGTGGGCCTCGGCGTACTCCTTCTCCCAGGCCTCGCGCTGGGCCTCGAAGCCCTCCTGCCAGTCGCCGGTCTCGACGTCGAAGCCCTCGGGGTAGATGTAGTTCCCCTGGTCGTCGTACTCGGCGGCCATGCCGTAGCGGGTCGGGTCGAACTCGGTGTCGACCGTCATGCCCTCGTTGGCCTGCTTGAGCGACAGCGAGATGCGGCGCCGGTCGAGATCGATGTCGATGACCTTGACCATGGCGTCGTCGCCGACCTGCACGACCTGCTCCGGGATCTCCACGTGGCGCTCGGCCAGCTCGGAGATGTGCACCAGGCCCTCGATGCCCTCCTCGACGCGCACGAACGCGCCGAAGGGAACGAGCTTGGTGACCTTGCCCGGCACGATCTGGCCGATCGCGTGGGTGCGGGCGTAGAGGCGCCACGGGTCTTCCTGCGTGGCCTTGAGCGACAGCGACACGCGCTCGCGGTCGAGATCCACGTCGAGGACCTCGACGGTGACCTCCTGGCCCACCTCGACGACCTCGGACGGATGGTCGATGTGCTTCCAGGACAGCTCGGAGACGTGCACCAGGCCGTCGACGCCACCGAGGTCGACGAAGGCACCGAAGTTGACCACCGAGGACACGACGCCCTTGCGCACCTGGCCGCGGGCCAGCTGGTTGAGGAACTCGCTGCGCACCTCGGACTGGGTCTGCTCGAGCCACGCGCGGCGGGACAGGACCACGTTGTTGCGGTTCTTGTCCAGCTCGATGATCTTGGCTTCGATCTTGCGCCCGACGTAGGGCTGCAGGTCGCGCACGCGGCGCATCTCGACCAGCGAGGCCGGGAGGAAGCCGCGGAGCCCGATGTCCAGGATCAGGCCGCCCTTGACGACCTCGATGACGGTGCCCTCGACCGGCTCGTCTGCCTCCTTGAGAGCCTCGATCGTGCCCCAGGCGCGCTCGTACTGCGCGCGCTTCTTGGACAGGATCAGGCGGCCTTCCTTGTCCTCCTTCTGGAGGACGAGGGCCTCGACGTGCTCGCCGACCGACACGACCTCGGACGGGTCGACATCGTGTTTGATCGAGAGTTCCCGCGAGGGGATGACGCCCTCGGTCTTGTAGCCGATGTCGAGCAGGACCTCGTCACGGTCGACCTTGACGATGGTGCCTTCGACGATGTCGCCATCGTTGAAGTACTTGATCGTCAGGTCGATGGCGGCGAGGAAGTCCTCCTCCGACCCGATGTCGTTGACGGCGACCTGCGGGGTCGTGGAGGTCGGGGCGGCGGTGGTGTCGGTGGACATGTAGTGGGGTGCTCCGGTGATGGATGGATGGGTGGCGCGGACGTGGGCAGACGATCGTGACGTGGTGCTGTCACCCTCAAGGCTTGACGGTGGAACAGTGACGATGGAGAAGTGACGATGGAGCAGGTGCGGCCGGGTACGCGACATTGACCACACTGAGAGCTTCATGCTACGCGGGGCACGATCACCGGGGCAATGCGGGTGGCCCCCTCTCAACTGCCACGATGCAGCTGTGAATGCCGAGGAGGAGCTGGGGACGGCGGGGGTGGCGAGGAGGCCCGTCGACGAGGCCGAGTCGCAGCGCGCCAGCCGCCTGTGGTGGGACGCCGACGCTGCCGACTACCTGGCCGAACACGCCCGCGACATCGGCGACGTCGACTTCGTCTGGTGCCCCGAGGGGCTGCGCGAGGCGGACGCCCGGCTGCTGGGCGAGGTGGCCGGTCTGCGGGTGCTGGAGGTGGGCGCCGGCTCGGCCCCCTGCTCGCGCTGGCTCGCCGGGCAGGGGGCCCGCCCGGTGGCGCTGGACCTGTCCGGGGCGATGCTGCGCCACGCCGCCGCGCTGGGCGAGTCGACCGGTGTGCCCGTTCCGCTCGTGCAGGCGGGCGCGGAGCGGCTGCCGTTCGGCGACGCCGTGTTCGACGTGGCGTGCTCGGCGTTCGGTGCCGTCCCGTTCGTGGCCGACCCGGGCCGCGTCATGCAGGAGGTGGCCCGCGTGCTGCGCCCGGGCGGCCGCTGGGTGTTCGCGGTGAACCACCCGATGCGGTGGATGTTCTCCGACGACCCGGGCCCCGACGGGCTCGTCGTGCAGCAGTCGTACTTCGACCGCACGCCCTACGTCGAGGTCGACGGCGACGGCACCGCGGTCTACGTCGAGCACCACCGCACCATCGGCGATCGCGTCCGGGACATCGTCGCCGCGGGCCTCGTCCTCGACGACGTGGTCGAACCGGAGTGGCCCGAGGGCCACGAGCGGGTCTGGGGGCAGTGGTCCCCGCTGCGCGGCGCCCTCTTCCCCGGCACCGCCATCTTCGCCTGCCACCGCCCCGCCTGACCCCGGCCCACCCCCGCGAGTCGGCACGTTCTCGTGTGCGAGTGCGCGACTCGCGAGGATGGACCACTCGCACACCGGATCGTGCCGACTCGCGGGGTCTGGTGGGATGGGACGCGTGGGAGTCGTCGGGGTCACATGGCGGCAGGTGGCGCGGTGGCGGGTGCGGCGCCAGTTGCTGATCGAGCCTGCGCCCGATGAGGTGTCCGTGGCCCGGCGGGTGTGCGGGATCCACGCGCAGGTGGGTTCGTGCAGCCGGCTCATCGCGGGCGTGCGCACCGCCACTCCCCCGGACCTGGACGCCGCGCTGTGGTCGAAGCGGTCGCTCGTCCGTACCTGGGCCATGCGTGGCACGCTGCATCTGCTGCCCGCCGACGAGTTCGATCTGTGGATCTCCGCGCTGACCGACCGCGACGGCCGACGGAAGTTCCCGCCGTCGTGGGAGCGCGCGCACGGGGTCACCCCCGCGCAGCTGCACGCGATCACCGGCGCGATCGGCGAGGTCCTGGGTTCCACGCCCCTGTCCCGGGCCGAGCTGGCCGAGGCGATCTGCTCACGGCTCGGTGACCCGGCGCTCGCCGAGCCGCTCGCCACCGGCTGGGGCGCGCTGCTGAAGCCCGCCGCGGCACGGGGCCTGCTCTGCTCCGGGCCCGCTGCCGACGGTGCCGTCACGTTCGTCGGGCCGTCGGGGTGGCTCGGCCGGGCGCTCACCCCCGTCGACCCTGCCGCGGCGAACCGCGATGTCCTGCTGCGCTTCCTGGCGGCCAACGGCCCGGCCACCGCTGCCGACGTCGCGCGCTGGTGGGGCGAGCAGCCCGCTCCGGCCAAGCGCTGGTTCCGCGACAACGCCGACGCGCTGGCCGCTGTCGAGGTCGACGGGGACGCCGGTTTCGTCGTACGTGCCGAGGATGTCGACGAGCTCCTCGCGGTGCCCGACGGCGGTTCCGACCCCGCCGACGCCCCGCTGCTGCTCCCCGGCTTCGACCCGTGGGTGGTCGCGCCGCTGAGCCATCGCACGCACGCGATCCCCGCCGGCAGGGCGGCCGAGGTCTCCCGGACGGCGGGCTGGATCTCCCCGGTCCTCGTCGTCGACGGGACGGTCGCCGGCGTGTGGGAGCACGGGCCAGGCATCACCGTGCACCCGTTCGATCCGGTGTCCGACCGCGGTGCCGTGGAGCGGTCGGCGCAGCGGTACGCACCGTTGCTCGGCACCGTCGCGGTCGACTGGCGCTGACGCACCGCCGGAGCACCTTCCGCCATCGCGGGAGTCGTCCACTCGCGCACCGGATCGTGCCGACTCGCGGGGGTGTGCTGCTCGTCGGCCGGTGGTCCTACAGTCGTGCAGTGCCGATCGATCCCGCGAACCTCCCGCCGATGACGTCCACCGAACAGCTCGCCGACCGGATGGGGCTGGAGATCGTCTCCATGACCCTCGACGAGGTGGTCGGGCGGCTGCCCGTCGCCGGCAACAAGCAGCCGTTCGGGCTGCTGCACGGCGGCGCGAGCGCGGTGCTCGCCGAGACCCTGGGTTCCACGCTGTCGGCGCTGCACGCGCTGCCCGAGCGGTTCCCGGTCGGGCTGGAACTGAGCTGCACCCACCACCGCTCCGCCACGGAGGGCTACGTCACCGGCGTGGCCCGTCCCCTGCACGTGGGCCGCAGCACGTCCACCTCCGAGATCGTGATCACCGACGATCAGGGCCGGCGCACCTGCACGGCCAAGCTGACCTGCCTGCACCGCGACTCGATGCCCCGGACCTGACGCTCAGCTCGCGACGCCCTCGCCCAGGTAGGCCTCCTGCACCCGCGGGTCCGCCAGCAGCTCGCGACCGCTGCCCGAGAGCGTCGTGCGGCCCAGGTCGATGACGTAGGCGTGATCGGAGAGCGCCAGTGCGGAGAGCGCGTTCTGCTCGACGAGCAGCACCGTGGTGCCGTCCGCCTTCAGCTCCTTGACCGTCGAGAAGATCAGCTGCGTCATGATCGGCGACAGCCCCATCGACGGCTCGTCGAGCATCAGCAGCTTCGGCCGCGACATCAACGCGCGGCCGATCGCCAGCATCTGCTGCTCGCCGCCGGAGAACAGCCCGGCCTTGTTGCGCCGCCGCTCGCCCAGCACCGGGAACAGGTTGTAGATCCGATCGAGGTCGCTGACGATGCCGGCCTCGTCGTCGCGCGTGTACGCGCCGAGGCGCAGGTTCTCCTCGACGGTCATGCGCGCGAACAGGCGCCTGCCCTCGGGGCTGTGGGCGACCCCGAAGCCGAGGATCTCGTGGGCCGGCAGCTTGTGGATCGGCTTGCCGTCCAAGAGGATCTCGCCCGACACCGGCCGCAACAGCCCGGAGATCGTCCGCAGCGTGGTGGTCTTCCCCGCCCCGTTGCTGCCGATCAGGCTGACGATCTGGCCCTGCTCGACGGAGAACGTCACGCCACGCACGGCCTGAATGGCGCCGTAGGCCACCACCAGGTCGCGCACCTCGAGAAAGCTCATGTCCTGTCCTCCGCCCGATGCAGCCCGCCATCCGTATCGCCCGCCTGCTGGATCTGCGCCTCGACCTCGTCGGGCGGGGCACCCAGGTAGGCCTCGATGACGCGAGGATCGCCGCGTACCTGGTCCGGGGTGCCCTCGACGAGCACCTCCCCCTGCACCAGCACCAGCACCCGGTCGCACAGCGTGAAGATGAACTTGGTGTCGTGCTCGATCACGACCACCGAGACGCCCAGCTTGCGGATGGCGAAGATCAGCTGCCGGGTCGCCTCGGTCTCCTGGGCGTTCATGCCGGCCGTCGGCTCGTCGAGCAGCAGCACCGAGGGGTCGGTGGCCAGCGCCCGGGCGATCTCCAGCCGGCGCTGGTCGCCGTAGGGCAGGTTGCGGGCCAGCTCGTCGGAGAACCTGGAGAGCCCGACGAACTCCAGCAGCTCCTCGGTGCGCTCCTTCGCCTCGCGCTCGCTCTTGCGGAACCCGGGGCCGTGGAGCAACGAGACCAGCGGGCTCTGCTTCATCCGCACGTGCCGTCCGACCAGCACGTTCTCGGCCGCCGTCATGCTCGGGAACAGCCGGATGTTCTGGAACGTGCGCGCCACGCCCTGCTCGGTGACCCGCGCCGGATCGCCGGGCAGTTGCTTCCCCCGGCTCGACACGCGACCGGAGGTGGGCTCGTACAGGCCGGTGAGACAGTTGAAGAGCGTGGTCTTGCCCGCCCCGTTGGGGCCGATCAGGCCGATGACCTCGCCCTCGGCGAGCTCGAACGACACGTCGTTCAGGGCGCGGAGGCCACCGAACTGCATCGTGACGCCCTGGGCCTCCAGGATCGGCGCGGTCACGATCGAACCTCCGGACGGTGAGAAACGGGGTCGTGCGCGGCAGACGTCGCCCTGGCGACGTTTTCCGCGCACGGGCGGCGGAGCCGCATCACGTGTCGTCCTCCGCGTCGGGGGCCAGCTCGGCCCGGCGGTGCTTGTCCGGGATGAGGCCCTGCGGCCGGAACCGCATGATCACCACGAGCGCGAGGCCGAAGATCAGCAAGCGGTAGTCGCTGAACTCCCGCAGCTTCTCCGGGAGGACGAAGAGGATCGCCGCGCCGAGCACGGCGCCCGGGATGGTGCCCATCCCGCCGAGGATGACCGACGCCAGCAGCGTCACCGACTCCAGGAACCGGAAGCTGTCGTAGGCCACCACCGCGGTCTTGTGCGCGAAGAACGCCCCCGCGAGCCCGGCCAGCGTCGCTCCGATCATGAACGCGAGGATCTTGACCGGACCGGTGCGGATGCCCATGGCGCGCGCCGCGTCCTCGTCCTCGCGGATCGCGATCCACGCCCGGCCCAGCCGGGAGTTCTTCAGGTTCGCGAAGATCAGCATCACCGCGGCGACGAGCAGTACGATCAGCACGTAGTAGAGGACGCCGGACGGCAGCTTCAGCGCCCCGATCGTCACCGGCGCCGCGAACGACTGCCCGAACGCCTCGACGGCCGGGATGTTCGGGATGGCGTTGGCCCCGCCCGTCAGGCCGCCGATGTTGTTCTGCGCGCTCCGCACGAAGATCTCGCCGAAGGCGAGGGTGACGATCGCCAGGTAGTCGCCGCGCACCCGCAGGGTCGGTGATCCGACGACGGCGCCGAAGAGGCCGGCCACCACGGCCGAGATGATCATCACGAGCGGGAACGGCAGTTCGATGCCGATCTTCGACGCCGCCGCCCCGGACAGGTTCGCCGCGACGAACGCACCGATGCCCAGGAACGCGACGTAACCCAGGTCGAGCAGGCCCGCCAGGCCCACCACGATGTTGAGGCCGATCGCGGTGGCCGCATAGACGCCGATGTTGGCCGCGACGGTCATCCAGTACTCGGTGCCCGCGCTGGTCAGCGGCAGCAGCAACGCCACCAGGAGCAGGACGACCACGCTGAAGACACGGTGCCGCTCCGACACCGCGCCGACCCAGGTCAGCAGGCCGGAGGGCGAGAGCGCCGCGAACGCCCCGCCGAGCGCGCAGAGCACGGACAGGAACACCACGCCCGCGTACGGGTTGACGACGCCGCCCTGCCCGCCGCTGGTGAGCACGCCCGCGACGAGGAACAGGACGACCGCGAAGACGACGAGCAGGATCAGCCACTCGATCCACCACGCCGGCCGCCAGGTCAGCTCGGGCTTGGTGCCGAGCCCGCCCGCCGTGCCTCCCGCGACCGCGACGAGCCCGCCGACGAGCGCGACGATCGTGCCGAAGGCCGCCTTGCCGTCCGACACCGTGATCGTGCCGAGCCCGCCGCCCTGGACGACGAGGTAGAGGCCGTTGATCAACGCGACGGCGACGGTGCCCCAGCCCAGGCCGCGGATGATCCGTCCGGCCGCGGGCAGCCTCAGCAGCGCCACGGCGACCATGGCGATGCCGAACACCAGCAGGTGCAGCCGGAAGCCCGTCACCCCCAGCGGTGCGACGAAGAACTGCAGCGTCGACTTCTCGGGATACGGGCCGTCGTTGAGCACGAACGTGGCCCACGGGAGGTAGGCACCGATGATCGTCAGCACGCCCGCCAGCACGCGGAGCAGGTGCGCGCGTGGGGCGAGTACCGCCCACAGGCCGTCGAGGCGTGTGCGTGGCGGGGTGAAGGCGGGCGTCGCCGGGGCCTCCAGAGTGGTCATGCCCGCACCCGCTCGGTCTCGCCGAAGAAGCCCTGGGGCCGGAACACGAGCACCACGATCAGCACCACGAAGATCCAGACGTAGTCGTAGGCCGTGCCGCCGGGCAGGTACTGGCCGCCCAGCGCCTTGACCAGGCCGATCGCCAGCCCGCCGACGATGGCGCCGCGGATGCTGCCGATGCCACCCAGCACCGCCGCGGTGAACGCGAAGATGCCGTTCTGGAAGCCCATGTCGATGTTGATGTTGTTGAGGTAGTTGCCGTACAGCACGCCGCCCACGCCGGCCAGCGCGCCGCCGAGGATGAACGTCAGGACGATCACGCGGTCCGGGTCGATGCCCATGAGCCGGGCGGTGTCGGGGTCCTGCGCCGTGGCCCGCATCGCCCGGCCCATCCGCGAGCGCTCGACGAACGCGTTGAGCGTGAACGCCAGCGCCAGGGACACCGCGAAGATCAGCATGCCGGAGTAGCGGATCGGCACGCCGTCCCCGATCGGGACGATCAGCGTGCCGGGGATGAACACGTCGGGGAACGGGAGCGCGGCGGTGGCGTTGGGGTAGAAGACCCGCACGGCCTCCTGCAGGGCCACCGACACGCCGAGCGCCGTGATCAGCGGGGCGAGCCGGGGAGCGCCTCTCAGCGGTCGGTACGCGAACCGTTCCATCGCCACCGCGACGAGGACGGAGACGAGCGCGCCCCCGATCAGCAGCAGCGGCAGCGCGAGGTACCAGCGCTGCTGGATCGCCGTCGGAAGCAGGTAGGTGAACGTGGCCAACGCGCCGTAGGCACCGACCATGAAGATCTCGCCGTGCGCGAAGTTGATCAGCTGGACGATCCCGTAGACCATCGTGTAGCCCAGGGCGATCAGCGCGATCAGTGAGCCGAGCACCAGGCCGTTGGCGATCTGGGACAGCAACGTGGACAGCAACGGTTCTCTTTTCCACGACCGGTGGGGGGCAAGGGCGCCACGCCCCCGCCCCCCACCATCTTGTCTGGTGTTCTACCCGACGATCAGCTGCTCTTGAACGTGCCCGACTCGATCACCGAGAAGTCCCCGGCCTTGACCGCGTACACGGTGAGGAGCTTGTTGGTGGTGTCACCGAACTCGTCGAACGCCACGTCGCCACTGGCCCCGCTGTACTTCGTCGCCTGGACGGCGTCGATGAGGCCCTGGCGCTTGGAGTCGTCGAACGTCGCGGTCCCGATGGTCGTGGCCAGGCCCGCAATGATGACGTTGGTGGCGTCGAAGGTCAGCACACCGTAGGTGTTGTAGTCCTCCGAGTAGTTCGCCGCCTTGTAGTCGGTGATGAACTGCGCAGCGCTGGGCAGGCTCGTCGCCGGTGCGCCGACGCTGGTGACGAGGTCGCCTTCACGCCCGCCGAGGGAGATGTACTCCTTCGCCTGCAGCGCGTCGCCGCCCATCAGCGGGACGCTCAGACCGCCGCCGGCCAGCTGTGCCGACAGGGGGCCCGCCGCCGGGTACTCGCCGCCGTAGTACACGGCATCCGGGTTCAGCGCGCGGATCTTGCTGATCACGCCGGAGAAGTCGGTGTCCTTCTCGCCGACCTTCTCCCGCGCGACGACCTTGCCGCCGAGCTTCGTGATCTCCGCCGCCGCCTGGTCGGCCAGGCCTGCGCCGTAGGTCTTGCCGTCGTCGATGACCGCGATGTTCTTCTTGCCGGCCTTGTTCACCAGGTACTGGGCGCCGAACGGCCCCTGGATCAGGTCGGTGGTGGCGACGCGGAAGTAGGTCTTGTACGGCCGCGCCGGGGCGGTGGCCGCGTTGGCGCCCAGCGTCAGCGTCGGGTTCGTGTTGGCCGGCGAGATCTGGACGATGTTCTTCGCCGCGAGGATCGGCTGCACCGTCTGCGAGGTGGACGAGTTGAGCGTTCCCACCACGCCGACGACGTTGGGGTCCGACGACAGCTTGGTGGCCGCCTGGCCTGCGACCTGGGCCGTGGCCTGGTCGTCCTCGGCCTGCAGGGCCAGCTTGTAGCCCTTCACCGTGCACTTCTGGTTGGCCTGGTCCACGGCCAGCTTGGCCGAGTTGCGCATGCCCAGACCCAGCGCAGACAGGCTGCCCGAGAGCGGGGCCACCATGCCGATCACCAGGTTTCCCTTGCTGGTGTCGCAAGAGCCCCCACCGGAGCCGCTGGCCTCCGTCTGATTCGTGCCGCACGCCGTCAGCCCGAGGGCTCCGGCGAGGATCGCGGCGGTGACGATCGTCCGCCTCCGAGTCATGCTGTGTCCTTCCGTGCCGCGTGCGCCGGGATGCCCGACCACGCCCGAACCGCCTCGACTGTCGAGAGCGTGGCGGACGTTAGGCCACCCCTCACCACGGCGTCACCCTTCTGGCGGTCTCCTTTACCGGACCGCAACCAAGGAGTGAACTCAGGACTTCGGCGTGGCGAGCCCATCTACCACAGCCTCTGCAACGGCCTTCATGGTGGTCCGGCGATCCATGGCGGTGCGCTGGATCCAGCGGAACGCCTCGGGTTCCGACATCGTCTGGCGCGTCATCAACAGACCCTTGGCGCGGTCGACGATCTTGCGCGTCTCCAGCCGCTCGGTGAGCGTGGCGACCTCGTCCTCCAGTGCGCGCTTCTCCGCGAAACGGGAGACGGCCAGCTCGATCGCGGGCACCAGCTCGTGCCGGGCGAACGGCTTGACCAGGTACGCCATCGCACCGGCGTCGCGCGCCTGCTCGATGAGATCGCGCTGGCTGTAGGCCGTGAGCATCACGACGGGCGCGATGCGCTCCTCGACGATCAGCGAGGCGGCGGCGATGCCGTCGACCTTCGGCATCTTGACGTCCATGATCACCAGATCGGGCGCCAGCGAGCGTGCCAGCTCGACGGCCTGCTCCCCGTCGCCCGCCTCCCCGGCCACGACGTAGCCCTCCTCGCTGAGCATCTCGGTGAGGTCGAGACGGATCAGCGCCTCGTCCTCCACCACCAGCACGCGCAGCCCGACGGCGCCGTCGGAGGGCGTGTTGTCCTCGGAAACCTGCTGCGTCACGGGGACGACTCCTTCACCGGGCGGGTGGAACGGGAAGGATTCAGAATAGCGGGCAGCGTTGTACGGCCGCGCTGTGATCCGATGCGGGGAGGGCACCCGCTATGCTCGGTCCGCACATCGAGCCGGATACGCCGATCAGCCTAGCCCCCGTAGCCCAACCGGCAGCAGGCAGCGCTCTCAAACAGCGTCCAGTGTGGGTTCGAATCCCACCGGGGGCACAACCTCACGCACCCGTTAGGTGGTGTCGCACACCCGGCATTCCGGATGGGCCGAATCACGCGAGCACGCGGGCGAGCCCGACCACGAGCACCGCCACCACGCCCAGCGCGACACCGAGCCCGAGCCGCCCGGTGGCCCACACCGCCACGGCCGCGAGCAGGAACGCCGCGAGCTGGAACGTGGCCAGCGCCGGGTCGGCAAGCCGGGTCGAGGACGTGGGCGCGGCCAGCAACCCCCACGCGGCGGCGAACGCCAGCGGGAGTGCGGCGGCGAGCACGAACCGCCACGCCCCGGACCCGACGTGCCACCCCCACATCCCGAAGGCGACCAGCGCGGCCAGCTCGACCGCGAAGAAGAGCACGTCGTTCGCGGTCTTCACGGGCGGACGACCTCCGCGTCCCCGAGGGCGCGCAACGCGTTGAGCCCGGCCAGCTTCGCGCAGTCCGCGTCGCTCCAGCCGCGCTCCAGCAGTGCCGCGAACAGGGCCGGGTAGCACGAGACGTCCTCCAGCCCGGCGGGCAGCTCGGGCGTGCCGTCGAAGTCCCCGCCGATGCCGATGTGGTCGATCCCGGCCACCTCGCGGGCGTGCTCGACGTGCGCCACCACGTCGGCGATCGTCGCGACCGGAGCGGGCCTGCCGGTCCAGGCGTCCTCGAAGGCGTTGCGCTCGCCGATGTCGCGGTGGTCGATCCCGGTGGCGGCCATCGCCTCCTGGATCTCGACGTCCCACTCGGCCGCGGCCGACGACACGAAGCGGGGCACGAACGTCACCATGCACACTCCCCCGTTGCCGGGCAGCGCCGCGAGCACGTCGTCGGGGACGTTACGGGGGTGGTCGGTGACGGCGCGGCACGACGAGTGCGTGAACACCACCGGCCGGCTCGTGACGGCCAGCGCGTCGCGCATGGTGGACGCGGCGACGTGGGAGAGGTCCACCAGCATGCCGATGCGGTTCATCTCCCGCACGACGTCGCGGCCGAAGTCGGTGAGGCCGCCGTGCACCGGTTCGTCGGTGGCCGAATCGGCCCAGCCGGTGTTGAGGTTGTGGGTCAACGTCATGTAGCGGACGCCGAGCCGACCCAGCGCGCGCAGGACGCCGAGTGAGCCGGCGATGCAGTGCCCACCCTCGGCCCCCAGCAGCGAGCCGACCCGGCCGCTGTCGAAGCCGTCCCACGCGGCCCCCGCCGTGGTGGCGAGCGCGAGGTCGGCCGGGTAGGTCTCGGTGAGCCGGTGCACCAGCTCCACCTGCTCCAGCACGGCGGCAGCCGCGTCGGAACCGGTCAGCGAGCACGGCACGTACACCGACCAGAACTGCACTCCGACGCGGCCGGCACGCAGCCGCGGGATGTCGGTCTGCAGCGCCGGCACGGCCCGGGCGAGATCGACGGCGTCCGGCCCGCCGAGCTCGCGCAGAGCCCACGGCAGGTCGTTGTGCCCGTCGACGAGCGGCGTGTCGGCGAGCAGGGCGGCGGCGCGGTCGAGCGAGGCGTTCATGGCACGAGTATCCCGCGACTCCCCGGGGTGATCCGGACTCGTGGCCGCCACAGCGCGGAGGTGCGGCGCCCGACCTAGGGTCGCAACCGTGACCGACCCGAGCACCGATTTCCCGCCGGGATTCTTCGAACGGGACGACCCGTCGTCCGATTCCGTGTTCTACCGGCCCCCGCGGCTGGTCGAGCACATCGACGCCCGCGCGATCGCTGCCGTCGGCGCCCTCTACACCGAGCTCGGGCTGGACGGGCAGGTGCTCGACATCATGTCGTCGTGGATCTCGCACTTCGAGCACCCGCCGCGGCGGCTGGTGGGGCTGGGGATGAACGCCGCAGAGCTCGCCGCGAACCCCGCGCTGGCCGAGCACGTGGTGCACGACCTCAACGCCGACCCCGTCCTCCCGTTCCCGGACGCGAGCTTCGACGCCGCCACCTGCTGCGTGTCGGTGGACTATCTGACCGACCCGATCCCGGTGTTCCGGGAGGTTGCGCGCGTGCTGCGGCCGGGTGGGCCGTTCGTGGTGACGTTCTCCAACCGCTGCTTCCCCACCAAGGCCATCCGCGGCTGGCTGCGCACCGACGACGAGCAGCACCTTCAGATCGTGAACGCGTACTTCGCGATGTCGGGAGGCTTCGAGCAGGTCCGGGGCCAGCTGCGGACACCGCCGGGCCCGGGCGACCCGCTCTACGCGGTGTGGGCCGCCCGGTCCGGGCCCCGGCAACGTCGTGGAGGCGAGGCTGACCTGCAGTGATGCGCCTGCGGTGATGCTCCCGGGGCACGGCCCCGGCGCCGCGACGTCGCAACGCCGGTGGCGTCCTCGCGGCGCGTCGACGTGCTGCGACGACACCCTGCGGGCTGCGAGGTGGGCAGGTGGTGGCTGCGCGTGGCCGAGCCGGCACCGGTCGGGTGCCGAAATCCCGGTGGCCCCGTCGCGTACGTCCCGCGATCATGACGGCATGCCCACCCCGGTCCCGGTCCTGACCGACGGCGTCGTCACCCTGCGTGCCCACGTGCCCGGCGACGCCGATGGGCTGGTGGCGATGGCAGCGGATCTGGAGACGGTCCGCTGGACGAGCATCCCGATGCCCTACGAGCGGCATCACGCCGACCAGTGGATCCGCGAGGCGGTGCCCGCCGGGTGGCACGACGGCACCGGGTTCCGGTGGGCGGTGGAGGCGCAGGAGCGCTTCGCGGGCAACGTCGACGTGCGCGCCGGCCCGCCGCCCGACATCGGGTTCGCCACCGCACCGTGGGCCCGCGGCCGGGGGATCACCGCACGGGCGGTGCGGCTCGCGACGCGGTGGGCTTTCGACGCCGCCCGCCTCCCGGTCGTGCACTGGTCGGCGAGCGCGGGCAACGTCGCGTCCTGGCGGGTCGCACACGCGTGCGGATTCACGTTCCACGGCGAGCGACCGCTGTCGCTGGCCCCGCGCGGGGTGCCCGTCGACGGCTGGTTCGCGTCACTGCAGGCGGGCGCGGATCCGTCGCCGCGAACGACGTGGTGGCCGACCCCCGTGCTGGCCGGGACCCGGGTTCGGCTGCGTCCGCACATCGAGGCGGACCTGCCGCGCATCGTCGAGGCCTGCTCGGACGCGCGCTGCCGCCACTGGCTCCCGACGCTCCCGCACCCCTACACCCCGGACACCGCGCGCGGTTTCGTCCGCGACTGCCGGCTTGCCGCGTCGCTCGGGCAGAAGGTGACCTGGGCCGTGGCCGGCGCGGACGACGACCG
>JBBQEF010000011.1:0-33736 GCA_038320445.1 Mycobacteriales bacterium | reverse complement strand
CGGGCCGCCGCTGAGCCACTCACGGGTGCCGTGCATCAGCGCGTACTCGGTCGCGCTGGACCCGGTCGTGTTGTTCACCACCGGTGGGAGATCGTCGGCGAACACCTGCCCGAGAAACCATGCGCCCGGGTGGGACTGGCGCACCCGGCTGAGCACTCGTCGCCAGAACCCGTCGGGCACCGACCATGCCGAGTCCAGCCGAAACCCCGCAACGCCCCGGTCCAGCCACCACGACAGGGTGTCCGCGACATAGCGGCGGTAGCTGTCCGACCCGAAGTCCGGTGTCACCAACGAGTCGACCCTCCACGAGACGAGCTCGCCGTCGTCGTCGCGCAGGAACCACGGATCATCCAACTCCTCGGCGTCGGCCAGTCGTCGAAACGCGCGCGACGCGTAGGCGAACGCCCCGTCCAGGACGACGCCGACCCCCCGTGCAGACGCGGCGGCGACCAGGGCGTCGAGATCGCCCAGATCGCCTAGCCGAGTGTCGACGTCGCGGTGGCTGACGGTGTCGTAGCCGTGGGAGAGGGACTCGAACACAGGTCCGAGCAGCAGCGCGTCGGCGCCGAGGGACTCGAGGTGCGGCAGCCAATCCACCAGCTCGCGCAGCGTCCTGCGACAGCCCCGGTCTGATCCGCTCTGATCGGCACCCAGGAAACCCAGCGGATACACGTGATAGAGAACGGCCGGTATGTCCACAGGGGGCATTGCGTGCGCCTTTCGCCGAGCAGCGCCCACCCCGCCGGAGGGGTCAGCACCTGCGTTGACCAACCTGCCAGCTCCGCGTGGGCGCCACGGTCTGAGCGGCAGTCTGGTTGGACACAACTTGATCCCAGGTCTTCGCCGCGCGCCCCGTGCAGACGGGGTTTGCGCCGGCAGCGCCGAACGATCAGGCGAGGTAATGGGTGAGGGTGTAGGCGGCGTTACGGTCGAGGTTGTCGCGGGCGTGGTCGTAGCGCCGCGTGGCGCGGGCGTCGCGGTGCCCGGCGAAATCCTGCACGTCGCGCAGCGTGGCGCCGGCGTCCAGAGCCAGGGTGATGGCGGTATGGCGCAGTGAGTGCGGCGACAGCTTGGTCCACGCGGGAATCCCCGCCACGCGGGCGAGCCGGCGCACGAGAAGCCACATCGCCTTCTGGTCCAGGCGGCCCCCGCTGTTGGTGGTGAGCAGCGGCCCGCCCATGGAGCTAGGGTTCCGTGCTCGCCGGTCGTCGAGGTAGACGTCCAGTGCCGCGGTGGTCGCGGGCGGGACGGCGACGGCGGCGCGGCGGCCGCCTTTGCGGGTGACGGTGAGGATCCGGTGCCCCCGGTCGTGCCCGAGATCGGTCGTGTCGGCGGCGGTGAGCTCGTCGACGCGCAGGCCCTGGTGCAGCAGCAGCCGGATCGCCGCCGCCGACCGCAACCGGGCCCGTCCGGGGTCGGCGTCCGCCGCGGCGATCAGCTCCCGGGCCTGGTCGCGGTCGAGCCCGACGGTCGCGGTGTGGTCGGGGTCGACCTTGGGCCGTCGGACGGCCCCGGCGGGATTGACGGTGATGAGGTCGTGCTCGACGAGGTACCGGCACCAGCTGCTGACCGCGGACAACCGCCGCGTCGTGGACGAGTGCGCCGCGCCGTCGTCGAGCATCTGCCTCACCCACAGATCGACGTGCACCCGCCGCGCCTCGAGCACGTCGACCCCGATCCCGGAGAGCCAGGTGAGCCAATCGGCGAGGTCACCGGCGTAGGCGCGTCGGGTCCGGGGGTGAGCGGTAGGTCATCAGCCACGCCGCGGCGGCGAGCCTGTCCCGGGAGGGCTGTGCGGCGAGAACGGGGTGTTCGAGGTCGAGCCGTGCGAGCATTCCCGCCGCCACCGTCGCACCGGCCACGAGCTCACCGCCCGCCCCGACAGCCGGCCGCACCGCGACCTCGTGCCTTCCCCCGCCGGCGACCGTGTCCCGGGCCTCGATCAGCTCCATGGACGCGACGCTAGCCTCGGGCTTTCATCGAGGTTGATCTTGTAGCGACACGCGGGCCGTGGAAGCGCGAAAGTGCCTGCTCAGCACGGTTGGATGTTGGTTGTCGAGACCACATCGGATCCGAGTTGAGAGGCACTCCGCGGGTGAAGCATAAAGACTTACGTCCCTGGTTGTCCGTGATCGCCGGCGGCGAGTCGCTGGTATCGCACGCCGGTGGCGTCCTGCTAGTCGAGACCGCACGCCGCTCCGGCCTGGCCAGGCAACTGACCCGGCTGCTGGGCCGCTGGCGCAAGCCTCTCGCCGTCCACGACCCGGGCAAGATCGTCACCGACCTCGCAGTCGCGGTCGCACTCGGCGGGGACGCCGCAGCCGATATCGCCGTGCTTCGCGCGCAGCCCGGCGTGTTCGGAATGGTCGCCTCAGACCCGACGGTGTCCCGGCTGATCACCCGCCTCGCCCAGGACGCGGATGACGCAGTGTCGGCGATCAGCGCCGCTCGGGCGGCGGCCCGTGAGCGGGTGTGGAGCGTCGCCGGCGCCCCGGTCCAGGACGGCCGGATCGTGATCGACCTCGACGCCACCCTGCTCGACGCGCACTCCGAGAAACAGGACGCCACCAGAACCTGGAAGAAGGGCTTCGGATTTCATCCCCTGCTGTCCTTTGTGGATCATGGCGGTCCGAGTGGTGGGGAGCCGGTCGCTGAGCTGCTGCGACCAGGTAAGGCCGGATCGAACACCGCCGCCGACCACGTCACGGTGCTTGACGCCGCACTCGCGCAGCTCCCCGCCGAGCATCGGGCCCGCGACTCCTGCCGGTATCGAGGGCATGTTCCGCGCGACCGGCCGGGACAAGTCGACGCCTCGCCCGTCCGGCTTTGAGGTCAAGGCCAACCCAGCGGTGGCCGAGCAGTACGGAAACGTCGTGCTCGGGCCACCGCGCTGATAGGCGCCGCACTCGATGAACAGCTCGGCCGATGACCAGGCGGCGTCGTTGGCGTCCTAGGCGAGCTGGCCGATCAGCCGTGACACCGTCGGGTCCGAGGCGACCATCCCGAACACCCCGCAGCACTCCGATGTCGCAGGCGGCGTCCCGGCCAGCGCCACCGCGACCGCCAGATCCGTGACGATCTTGCCTGGGTCGTGGACAGCGAGGGGTTTACGCCGCCGGCCCAGCAGCCGGGTCAGCTGCCCGGCCATGCCCGAGCGGCGCACGGTCTCGACCAGCAACACGCCACCGGCGTGTGACACCAGCGACTCGCCGCCGGCGATCACGGACGACCACCCGCTCCTCGCGTCCCGGTTCCTCGATCTCCTGATTCCTGGCGCTCCCGCCTCGCGGCGAGGTTCACCGCGGGGGGTGCATGCCCTCCTCGCGGGCAGCGTCGGCAGGGATGCCCACGTGGCCTTCCAGCCAGGCGTTCCACGTCTCCACCGCGCGCCAGGCGGTGGCTACCTGCTCCAGGGCGCCGGGGCCCTGGAGCCACACACCGGGCTCGCGGCCCTGGCCCACGGCCATGTGCTTCAGGCGCAGCAGGTCGATCCGCGGGTGGTCGGCGTCCCAGCCGCGAGGTGCGGTCTTCAGCGCCCCCTCCTCCAGCATTGAGAACCCTTGGGCGCCCAGGTCAGACAGCACCGCGTCCATCGAGGCCGCAGCTTTCGCGTCGTCCTGAAGGCCGCGGAAGCGGGCCAGCTGCTCGCGCGAGGGCATGTACATCCCCCCCGCCAGGTCCACCGCGTCGGGAGCCACGGCAAGGTACAGCGTTCCGGCGCCCCCACCCTCGCGGGCCATGGAGATGCTGGTCTTGTATGGGGACTTGTCCTTGGAGAAGCGCACGTCACGGTTGGGGCGGAAGACCTTGATCGTGCCGAACTCCTCACTCAGCGCCGCGGCCAGCGCCTTGGCCGGGCCGCCCACTTGCTCGTCGTAGGTAGGTTTGTGCTCCTGCCAGTAGGCCTTGGAGTTGTTCGCGGCCAAACCGTCGTAGAAGGCGACCAGGTCAGGGCCGAAACCGGTGAAGCCCTGAGGTGCGCGGGAGGCCATGGTGCTCCTTCGATGCTGTGGCGGCGGGCGATCGAGGTGGTGGGGCGGGCGCCGGGAGCGATCCTGCCCCACCGCTACCACCGGCCGGATGCCTGCGCGGGCGCGGCGTCCGCCCGCGCTCAGACCTCGATCAGGCCGTCTGCGCCGCGCCGACGCGGGAGAGCAGGTCCGCCTCGATGGAGTCCATCGCGGCGAACGCGGTGGCGTTGTCCGCGCCCGAGGGGCTGGCGGAGGTGCTGCCCAGGGCCGCGGCGTCCTCCTCGTACCTCAGAGCGCGGGCCTGGGCGATGAACGCGGTGAAGCCTGCCTGGGGGTAGTGCGCGACGTTACGCGCCTTCTCCACGATGGCCAGGTCACGCAGGTCGGGGTCGGAGTAGTCGGTCTCTACCACCCAGGTAAGGCCCTCCTGGCCCAGCGCGGCCAGCGCCAGGTTCTGCGGGTGGCTGGGCTCGATGCCCAGGCGGGTGAGGATACGGTCGAAGATGGCCAGGGAGTGGTCCATCGCCTCGACCGCCCCCACCATGAACCGGCGAAGGTCTGGATGGGTGGCCGCGTCGCGCATCTCCTCCATCGCGGCGTACGCCTTGCCGCAACCGTCGTTCATGTCCTCGATGCCGAAGGCGTAGAGGTCCTTGAGTGTCTCGATCTTCATGGCGGTGCCTCCCGGGTCTTGTGCAGCCACCGGTGCGGCTGCGGCGTGTCTGCAATAATTTATTGAACGAAGTGTTCAACAGCAATTCGAAAGGATGTGGTCGTGGTCACAGCAAAGCCGCCCGGGACGAGCGCGACGGACGGCGCGAGGGTCGACGCCCGGGTGCTGCGCACCCGCGAGGTGGTGCTGTCGAGCGCCGTTGACGTACTCCTGGAGCACGGCTGGGACCAGGTCACCCACGCTCGGGTGGCCCGTGCGGCGCGGTGCTCGAAGGTGACGGTCTACACCCACTGGCCCGAGCGTGTGGACCTGCTGCGCGACGCTTTCGCCCGCGTGGGCGACGTGGTCCACCACGAGCCCATCGGCGACTTGCGCGCCGACCTAGTCGGTGAGCTGAGGGCATTCCGCACCGCGCTGGTCGAGCACCGGTTGGACCGGGTCCTGGCCGTACTGGCCGATCGCAGCGAGGCCCTGCCGGAGCTGCGCGCGGTCCGCGAGCGTTTCGTGGCCGATGGCGAGCGCGTGGTCCGCCGCATCCTGGAGCCGGTGGCCGCCGGGGCGCAGCACGAGGCCATGGTCGCGATGCTCAATGGGGCGATGGTCTACTCCGTCTCGTTGGGCGGCGCACCCCCGGGTGACGACGTCCTCGACGCGATCGCCGACGCGGTCGTGGCGGCGCTGGAGAGCAATGCTTGAAATCAGTGGATGAACCTGGAGGGGCCGTACCCTGACCGGCGTCCTGGTGGGCCGAAACGCCGGCGGTATAGCCGCGACCTGCGCCTTGTTTGGCGTAGCCGTAGGTCTGGCGGACGGTGTCGTCGATGTCGACGATCGTGAACTGGTCGGCGCCGGGCAGCACCGGCACCGCCCTGGCCAGGACGGGCAGGAGCCGGGCGGCGACGGCGTCGAGTTGGCGGACGTGGCCGAAGGTGAACAGCCGCAGGAATGTTCCCAGCGTCGAGGGCGCCCGGACCCCGTTGAACAGTCGGGCCATGGCGCCGTGGCGTAGCAGGTCCAGATCGGTGATCGAGTCCGCACCGCAGATCATGCCCGCGACGAGGGCGAGGACCTTGGCGGCGGCGTTGGCTCCACCTTTCGCGATGATCTTGACATGCTCGGCCAGCAGGGCGGGTAGCCCGCAGCGGTCGGCCAGCGCCATGACCGGGACCAGTCCAGCGCACGACACGAGATTCGGATCGTCGAACCGCGCCGAGATCGCGCGGCGGGCGTGGGATAGTCGCATCCCGCGGATGCCCTTCTGTGTGGGTGATGTGGTCCTTAGACAAGTCACATCGTCCCAGCTCAGAGGGGCATTCGTGTGTTACGACGCGTTCCTACCAGCACATTTCGACGGTGGATCCAGGCTCAGGCGACGGGGCACCGACTCAGCGAGCCTCGGAGGAGACAGACGATGCCCAAAACGTACAAGGTGAGGGTCGGTCGCGTGTATGAGCAACGCAGCCCGGACGACGGGGTCCGGGTGCTGGTCGACCGGATCTGGCCGCGTGGGCTGTCCAAGGACAATGCCGACCTCGACGAGTGGTGCAAGCACGTCGCCCCGTCCACGGTGCTGCGCAAGTGGTTTGCGCACGACCCGGACCGGTTCGCTGAGTTCGGCCGCCGCTATCGCGGTGAGCTCACCGATCCGCTGCGCGCCGGCGCGCTGACGCACCTGCGCGATCTGGCCAGGGATCAGCCGGTCACGCTGCTGACCGCCACCAAGCATGCCGAGATCAGCGAAGCGGTCGTGCTCGCGGACCTGCTCGGCGAGAGCGAACCCGGCTGATGGGCACGATCGTCGTCGGCGTGGACGGGTCGCCGGGTTCGCTGGCCGCGCTGGCATGGGCGGTGCACGAGGCCGCCTCCCGCGGTGCGATGGTGCATGCGGTGACGGCGTGGGAGTTCCCGCCGGAGTCCAGCTTCGGAGCGATGACCACGGCCGGGGACTTCCATCCCGTGGTCGCCGCGGAGGAGGTCCTGCTCAAGGCGCTCGCCGACGTCGGCGTGTCGGACCAGGACGACTCCGTGACCACCGCTCCGGTGGAGGGGCAGCCCGCCGAGGTGCTGATCGGGCAGGCGCAGGACGCTGAGCTGCTGGTGGTCGGCTCCCGCGGCCACGGCACGCTCGTCGGCATGCTGCTGGGCTCGGTCAGCCAGTACGTCGCCGCGCACTCACCTTGCCCGGTCGTGGTCATCAAGCCCGGCGCGCCGGATGGGCAGTGATGGGATGGTAGGCATGCAGAGGATCTCGTTGGACGCCCTGGCCCAGCAGCAGCTCACGGCGGCAGCCACTGCAGGTGGCGGCCACACCGCGGACACCGTGTACGGCGGGCACGAGAAGGTGCTGCGCCAGACCGTGATCGGGATGATCAAGGGGTCCGGTCTCGCCGAGCATGAGAACCCGGGCGAGGCCACGCTGCAGGTGCTGCGCGGCCGGGTGCGGTTGCACTGCGGGGAGCTGTCGTGGGAGGGCCGCTCGGGTGACCTGCTGATCGTGCCCGACGTCCGGCACAGCCTGGAGGCCCTGGAGGACTCGGCGGTGCTGCTGACGGTGGCCAAGCTGCCCTGAGCCAGGAGGAGCACGGCGATGCCCGTCGAACGCGTCGTCGTGGCCACCGCCACCCCGCTCCAGGCGGAGCTCGTCGTGAGTTCGCGCTGCGCGCCCGGATGCGCGCCGGGGCGGTGCTGGTCAACGTGGGCCGCGGCGGCATTGTGGACGGGCCCGCGCTCATCGCGGCGCTGCGGCAGGGCGCGCGGACGTGGTCGCCACCGAGCCGCTGCCCCGGGAGCCTTCTGTGGGAGCTGCCCACGGTGCTGCTCAGCCCGCACACCGTGGCGCTGTAGGTACGGGAGAACGACCGCATCGTCTCGCTGTTCACCGAGAACCTGCGCCGCTACCTGGGCGGGGACGAGCTGCTCAATCGTGTCGACCCCGACCTGCTCGACTGAACGCCGATCTACAGGTCCCGCCCGTTGACGATGGCGAACGCCAGCAAGCGGGTGATGTCGACGGGCAGGTGACGCCGGAGGGCTCCAGCTTGCCGCGGAGTGAGTATGTCGTCGGTCAGGCCGGTGGGCCGCTGCGCCAGCGCTCGTTGTAGCGGCGGTCCCGCCCGGGGTGCTCGCCGGCGTGCCGCTCCGCGCGAACCGCGGTTGCCGTACCCGGCCGGTAGCCCGCCTTCACCGCGCGATGCTCAGCGGTCTCGCCGAGATAGCATAACGAGGAGATCAGCCCGATCAGCACCCCGGAGACGACGGCCATCACCCGGACCAGCGGCGGACCGGTGATGAACACGTAGAGCAGCACGGCGACGGGCGCGAGCTGGACGACGGTGCGCCCGGCGTGGCGCCACACTCAGGTGCGGGTGGTGACGTCGTGGAGCACCCAGCTGCGCTCCGCAGTGCAGGTACCCCTTCTCGGCGGTGGACGGCTCGCCCTCGCGGCCGGGTGTCCAATCCGCCGCGCCGACACCGGGGGCGAACGAGGCGAAGACCGGCTCGACCTGGGCGACCGCGTCGGCGTCGCTGCCGATCATCAGGGCATACCCGCGGTCCAGGCCCACACGCCGCCGCTGGCGCCGCAGTCCAGCAACCGCACACCGCGCTGCGCCAGCCGCGCGGTCGATGTCGTCGCGGTAGTAGGAGTTCCCGCCGTCGATCACGGTGTCCCCGGGCTCCAGGGCGTCGGCGAGCTCGTCGATGACCGCGGTCGTGATCGGCCCGGCCGGGACCATCACCCACACCGCGCGTGGCGCGGTGAGCTTCTCGACCAGCTCCGCGGTCGACCCGACCCCGGTCGCGCCCTCGCTGGCCAGCGCCGTGATCGCGGTGGGATCGTGGTCGTAGACCACGCACTCGTGCCCGTCGCGCAGCAACCGCCGCACCAGGTTCGCGCCCATCCGGCCCAGGCCGATCACCCCCCACTGCATGCCGTGCCTCGTCGTCTATCCGGTTGCTCGCCGAGCCAGGGCTGCTGCCAATGCTGGTGACCGCGAACCAGCGAGGTCGCCTCGTCCGGCCCCCAGGACCCGCGCGGGTAGCGGTGGATCGGCGGTGGATCATCGAGCAGCAGTTCGACGATGCGCCAGGTCTGCTCCACGCTGTCCTCGCGGGCGAAGTAGCGGTGGTCACCGATCAGCGCGGCGTTCAACAGCCGTTCATAGGGCTCCGACGGCTCACCGAGTTCCGGCGCGAAGGACGTGTCGAGATGAACCGGGCGCCAGGACTCGCCGGACTTCGCGGCGATCCGCAGCCGCAGGCCGGGGTCGGGGTCGACGCGGAGCACGATCTGTTTCGGCTCGACCTGGGGTGGGGGTGGGCAGGAACGCCAGGCTCGGGGTGCGACGCAGCACCAGCCGGACCTGGGTGACCTGTTCGGCCAGCGCCCTTTTCCGCGCGCAGGAAGACCGGGACGCCCGCCCACCGCCAGTTGTCGATCTCCAGGCGCAACGCGAGGAACGTCTCGGTCACCGATCCCGGCGCCACCCCGGCCACGTCGGCGGAGCCGGCGTACTGGCCTCGCACGCAGCGACGCGGGTCGGCGGCGGGAATGGCGCGAAACAGCTCGGACTTCCTGTCGCGCAGCTCGTCGGCCCCGGCACCGGCGGGGGCTCCATCGCCACCAGGGCGACGATCTGCAGCAGGTGGTTCTGCACGACGTCGCGCAACGCGCCGACCGCGTCGTAGAAGCTGCCGCGCTCGGCCACCCCGAAGTCCTCGGCCATCGTGATCTGCACACAGGAGACGCTCTTGCGGTCCCACAGCTCCGCGAGCGCCAGGTTGGCGAACCGCAGGTACTCCAGCTCGATGACCGGTTCCTTGCCCAGGAAGTGATCAACCCGAAGGAGCTGCTCCTCGCCCAGTACCTGGTGCAGCCGGGCGTTGAGCTCGCGGGCCGAGTCGAGGTCGTGCCCGAACGTCTTCTCCACCGCCACCCGGTCCCGCTCGAGCAGCCCGGCCCTGCCCAGGTGCTCTCGCTGCTCATTTGCAATCGTTGCGATTGTGGATCCGCTGGGCAGTGGGCGCCGGTGTCGATCAATATCCGAGCCCGTCGTCGCAGATCGCCCGCCGGGCAGGGACCTTCGGCCGTAGCAGCGCCGGCCGGGCATGACGAGGCTGGTCGTACCGACGCCACAGCCGGACGTCGGCCCCACACGCACCGCGGACGTGCCCACATGACGCAGATCCCTGAGGCATTGGGGCTGGCACCGGAGCAGGTCGCTGCATTTCTCGACGCGGCACGCCGCGCACCCTCGTCGCACAACACGCAGCCCTGGCAGTTCCGGCTGACGCCCACCGTCATCGAGCTGCACGCCGACCTCGAGCGGCGGCTACCGGTGGCCGATCCCGACGGCACGGAGATGCGGCTCGCCTGCGGGGCAGCGCTGTTCAACCTCCGGATCGCGATGCGCGGCGCGGGCATCCGCCCGACCGTCACGCTGCTCCCCGACCCCGATCAGCCGCAATTGATCGCTGCTGTCCGCCACGGGGGTCGAAAGCCCATCACACCCGACATCGAGCGGCTGCTCCGCGCCGTTCCGCAGCGGCACACGAACCGGCATCCCTTCAGCGACGTCGCTATCGCGACGTCCGAGCAGTATTCCCTGCGACGCGCCGCCCTCGACGAGAGCGCCTGGCTGCACATCGTGACCGACCTCGAACAGCGAGCCACGATGCGTACCCTCGCGGCGCAGGCACACCAGACTCAGATGGCCGATGCCGCCTTTCGCGACGAGCTGTTCACGTGGACAGGGAACACCGACGAACGCGACGACGGGGTTCCCGCGTCTGCCGGTGGGCCGCACTCGGAACCGCACGACCGTTGGGTGATGAGGGACTTCAGCGCTGGCCACGCCTCCACCCGAGTCCCGGGGAAGGACTTCGAGGCGGAGCCGTTGGTCGCTGTCCTCACCTCTCACCTCAGCGGACGCACCGCCGATGTGCAGGCCGGCCAGGCTCTGCAGCGGGTGCTTCTCACAGCGGCGGCGGACGGCCTCTCAGTGTCGTACCTGTCCCAGATCGTCGAGGTGCCCGCAACCAGGGATGCCCTGCGCCGGCTTATCGGTGGCGACCGCCCGCCGCAGGCCGTCCTCCGCATGGGTCGCGGCTGGCCGGTGCCCGCCACCCCACGGAGACAGATCGCCGACCTGTTACTGCCCATACCAGCAGGTGCAGCCCGAAGGACAAACGAGACGGGTTCGTCCCATTGAGCCGTTCCGAGTAACGGATCGTAGCTCTGCGTGACAGTGCCGGTTCGCTGGCGGCGCGCCGGTGCATGTACGACGAAGGACGCGGAGCTCCCGCTATGAAGGTGGTCCTACCAAAGATCATATTCAAGAGGAGTTCCGCGCGCTGTGAGTGTCACATACGTTGCCGTCCTGGACGTGTCCTGCGACAGCGTCGCGTTCATGACGGGCCTGCTCGACGCCGAGCGGGTGCGCCGAGGGACCCGCCGCAACACCCGCCGCCTCTCCACCCAGACCCAGGCAGTTCTGGTACTGCGCTGGTTCCTCGACGACACCCGCATGGTGTCACTTGCCCGCGACAACACCATCTCCACCAGCACCGCCTACGCCTACCGTGACGAAGGCATCGAGGTCCTGGCCGCGACACAACCGTCACTGCACGGAGCGCTACTGGCCGCCAAAATCGCCGGCCACAGCCACGTCATCGTCGACGGCACCCTGATCCACACCGACCGCAACCGCGCCCCCGGCCCCACCGCCGCGGTCGACCTGTGGTGGTCGGGCAACCACCACCACCACCACGGCGGCAACATTCAGGTCGTCTCGGCCCCCGACGGCTGGCCACTGTGGACCTCTGGGGGTGCGTCCGGGTCGCGAGCACGACACCACCGCCGCCCGCGCCGACCCCGACCTGCTCACCCAGATCACCGCCTGGGTCGCCGATCACCGACCCAGCCTGGCCGACCTGGGTTACCAGGGCGAACCCGACATCTTCACCGTGCCGTTCGAGAAGCCCCAAGGCGGGAAACTGACCATCGACCAGCAGACCTACAATGCTGTGCACGGCGCGCTGCGCGGCCTCGGCGAACGCGCGAACTCCCTGCTCAAGACCACCTACAAGATCCTGCGCCACTATCGCGGCTGCCCCTGGCGCCTCGGCGACATCGTCGCCGCCGCACTGGTCCTGCTCCACCGCGAGAACAACCGAACCACATGATCAGAGACGATCACACAACGTGACACGCGGTTACTCGGAAAGGCTCAATGGCCGGCAAGTTCGAGTTGTACAAGGACCGTGCGGGCAAGTACCGGTTCCGGCTCAAGGCGTCCAACGGCCAGGTCGTCGCCACGGTGAGGCCTACGAAACGAAGGCGGCCGCCAGGAAAGGCTGCGAGTCGGTGCAGAACGCCGCGGCCGGCGCCCCGACCGTCGAGACCGAGTCGTAGCAGCCCGGCCGCCGGGGACGACGACCGAGATGGGGCCGGCTGCTGTCCGGATTCGTCCACCAGGCCGTGTCCGCGGGACCGAGGTCACACAACCGCCGCCGTTGCGGTTAGCAGGGGGCGACGACTCTACGTCCTGTTCGCACTCGAGGTCGACGACCGCTACGTACACGTCCTGGGCGTAACCGGACATCCCGACGGGTCCTGGACGACGCAGCAGGCCCGGAACCTCGTCATGGACCTCGGCGAGCATGTGACCAGGTTTCGATTCCTCATCCGCGATAGGGCCGGTCAGTTCACGGCCTCGTTCGACGCGGTCCTGGCGGACGCGGGCATCGAGGTGGTCAAGATCCCGCCCCCGGTGTCCGCGGGCGAACTGCTTCGCCGAACGCTTCGTGTTGACCGTCCGGACCGAGGTCACCGACCGGATGCTGATCTTCGGCGAGCGGCACTTGCGGCAGGTGCTTGCCGTGTACGCCGCCCACTACAACGCGAAGCGACCACATCGAGCGCTTCAGCTGCGTCCGCCTCGTCCCAGGGCGCTTGCTCCCGAGCCGGTTCACGGCGGGATCCGGCGTCGACCGATCCTGGGCGGACTCATCAACGAGTACCAGACGGCAGCCTAAAACCGCTGTTCAGGAGCCATGGCCGCGTTCTGGAACCCGACAGGGCCCGCGCTACCGGTGGATGTCCATCGTGGCGCTCGTCAAGATCGGGATCACCTCGATCGTCGCGCTGCTGCACACCAACAGCGGTGGGGCGCCGTGGTACCCGGAGTTCGCGTGGAAGTTCGTCAACTACACGGTGCTGGTGGTGCCAGCCGCGCTGATCCTGCTGTGGATCTACTGGCACCTGTCGGTGAAGAACTGGTTCACCGGACCCAAGACCACCATCGACCAGCCCGTCGCAGATGCGGCGGCACGACCGTAGACGCCCACCGCCACCCGAGTTGGCCGTCCCGAAGACGGGCAACCCGTGGTCGGTGAACCCGGAACGCAACCCGGACTCCGGGGTCCGGAACCTCCCGTTCGGCGCCGCGGGCATGGTCACCTATCTGCTCGTGAGCGCCGAGTCGACATCCTGCTCGTCACCTGAGGAGTCGTAGGATTGATTATCGGATACCGTTTCATCTGGGGGAGAGGTTGAGCTCGGGGTCCGCGCTGGCGCGCGGGACAGGGCCCGATCCCTCGACCTGTCGGTCCCGGCCGTCATACTCGGTGGCATGGCGACGGTGACGAGTGTGGCGGTCGAGCGGTCCGGGCCGGCGATCCGCGCGGCACTGGCCGAGCACGCCCCGATACGAACCCCGCTTCACCGCCGAGTTCCGCTCGGCGCTGGTCCGCGCGGGCGAGGACTTGGACCTGGCCGGCCCGCAGGCGGTGCTGGCCCGCTGGCACGCGCTGGCCACCATGGCCGCCAACCCGCTCACCCCCGACGAGCAGGGCAAGCGCGCGGGCCGGGGACTTCATCGGGCAAGCCCGCTGGCCCGGTCATCGCTGGTGAGGAGCTCGTCGTGGTGTGGTGGAAGGTGTCCTGGTCACCGGGGCCAGCGGGACCGTCGGCAGCGGCGTGGTGCGGGAACTGGTCGCGGCCGGGATCCCGGTCCGCGACGCACAGCGCGAACGGCCCCGGCTGGGGGTTCAGGCCCGCGGTCCTTGGTCGTCTCGTGGTGCTTGGCAGCCAGTAGCCGGCGCAGATGGTCCCGCGGAATCCTGGCCGACGTCCCGTGTTCCCGGCCGGGGCCTTGCGCAGCAGCCGCCGATGAGTAGGACTGAGCCGGTGACTAGCCCAGCTCCGCGCACCCCGGATTCGCGGTCCGCCGCGATCGGTGACCTCTTCAGCGCCCTCGAGGCGTTGATGATCTCCTACCAAGCGCTGCCCGAGGCCGAGCGGGCGCGTCAGTGTGCCACCGACGCGGACCGCATCACTGGCGAGGTCGCCTGGTACTTGAACGCGGCCCGGGCCCGTATCTCCGCCACGTTCCGCGCCCCGCTTTCGTCCTAGCGATTTCACGTACCCACCCACCCACCAATCCGGGACGGCCCAGCACGTCGGCCCGGTAGACCCGGCTACTTGAGCTCGCTCTAGTCCGCTACGTGGAACCCGCAGCTCCTTCGCCGTTGACCCCCTCATGGGGAAATTGCCAACGGATTTACCCTGGCGTCCGTTCACTGTCGCCATGGGAACCTGTGGCGCGTCGGTGGTGCCGCGGAACGGCTGGCTGGTACGCCGCTCTTGGCGTGCGACGGCCTGGTGTGGTCCTCTGACGGGGTCGCCCCAGACCCCCGGTGATGTGTCGGCTTATGACACAGTCACGTCCAGAGGGAGACCGATCCATGCAGAAGTCGTCAGTGACGGCATTGGCCCGTCAGCAGCTCGGTCTCGCTGGTACTGGGTCGAGCGGCCGCAGCGCCCGGACCGTGTATGGCGGTCACGAGCACGTGCTGCGCCAGACGGTGATCGCCCTCGCCGCCGGGCAGCAGCTCGATGAGCACGAGAACCCGGGGGAGGCAACGATCCTGGTGTTGCACGGGCGGGTACGGCTGCGGTCGGGCGACGACGTATGGGATGGCTCGCACGGCGATCTCCTGATCGTGCCCGACGCCCGGCACAGCCTTGAGGCGGTCGGGGACGCAGCCGTGCTGCTCACCGTCGCGAAGTTGCGCTGAGGCGATCGGGCCCGTTGCGGCTTCGGTGCCAGTAGGGTTCAACTCGTCACCCTGGACCCCGGCGACGGCATCCGCTGCGTACGAAGGGTTCGCCATGTCGGCTGATCGCATCCTGTGCCGGTCCATTCCATGGTGATCGAGCGTCGCGATGTCACGTCGGCGCCCGCGCGGCGTGGGCCGGCCATCCGCATGCTGGTGCTGGCCACGGTGGGGTTCCTTGTCAACTTCTGGGCGTGGGCGCTGATCGGGCCACTCGGACCGGTCTACCGCGACGAGCTGAAACTGTCGGCATTCCAGCAGGCGCTCATCGTGGCGGTGCCCGTGGTCGTGGGCTCGCTGGGACGTATCCCCGTTGGCGTGCTCACCGACCGCTATGGCGCACGGGTGATGTTCCCAGTGGTCAGCGCGCTGACGATCGCGCCGGTGCTGTTCGTCGGGTTCGCCGGTACGTCGTTCGTCCGCCTCATCATCGGCGGGTTCTTCCTCGGCATCGGAGGTACCGCGTTCGCGGTGGGGATTCCGCTGGTCAACTCATGGTTCGCGGCGGAACGTCGCGGTCTAGCTCTCGGCATCTTCGGGGCCGGGATGGGTGGTACCGCGATCGCGGCATTCACGACGGTCCAGCTGTCGGCCGCCTTCGGGCGTGCGGCGCCGTTCGTGTTGGTCGCCTTGGTGCTCGCGGTCTACGCAGTGGCCTCCGCCGCGCTGTTGCGCAGCCCTCCCGGGCGGGTGGGGTCGACCGGATCGTTCGCGGAGCGCGCCCTCGCTACCGTACGTCTCCCTGCCACATCGCAACTGTCGCTGCTCTACGCGGTGGGCTTCGGCGGGTTCGTCGCGTTCAGCGTCTACCTGCCCACCTACCTGCGCAACGCCTTCCAGCTGACCGCCCAGGACGCGTCGTTGCGCACGGCGGGATTCGTGGTGCTGGCCGTGGTGGCGCGGCCGCTGGGTGGCTGGCTGTCGGATCGGCTCGGCCCGGCGCCGGTACTGGCGGTGTCCTTCGCGGCCGCTGGGTTGCTGGCGCTCGTCGCCGCTGTCGGGCTACCGCTGCTGCCGATCGGCACGATCACCTTCCTCGGCCTCGCCGCGGCGCTCGGCTCGGCCGCAGGCGCGTGTTTCGCGCTCGTCTCGAAGCTCGTGCCCCAGGCGCAGGTGGGTGCGGTGACCGGGATCGTCGGCGCGGCCGGGGGCCTGGGCGGGTTCGTCCCGCCCCTGATCATGGGCGTGCTGTTTGGCGCCTTCGGCAGTTACACCATCGGGTTTCTGCTGCTCGGCGTGGTCGCGTTCGCTGCGGCTGCGCTGACGTGGGGTCCGACGCGGCGCGCGGCGGCCGCCGCGTGACCGGCCCGCGGATGGACGGGACCGTGGTCGAGGCGCTGCTGCGCAGCCGCCGCTACTTCCAGCCGTCGGAGGTGTCGCAGGACCTGCGCACGCTGCACCAGATCGGCGGTCGCGACGCCGACACCTTCTACCGGGACCGCTGGGCCCACGACAAGGTGGTGCGCTCCACCCATGGCGTCAACTGCACGGGGTCGTGCTCGTGGAAGGTCTACGTCAAGGACGGGATCATCACCTGGGAGGCGCAGCAGACCGACTACCCGTCGGTCGGGCCGGACCGCCCCGAGTACGAGCCGCGCGGCTGCCCGCGCGGCGCGGCGTTCTCCTGGTACACCTACTCCCCCACCCGGGTTCGTTACCCGTACGTTCGCGGGAGGATGCTCCAGTACTACCGCGAGGCGTAGCCGCGCCTGGGCAACCCGGTCGATGCCTGGGCCGAAGTGGTGTCGGACCCGGAGCGCTCCCGCGCCTACAAGGCCGCCCGCGGCAAGGGCGGGCTGGTGCGCGCGAGCTGGGACGAGGTGCTGGAGATGATCGCCGCCGCGCACGTCCACACGATCGAGGCGTTCGGGCCCGACCGGGTCGCCGGGTTCTCCCCGATCCCCGCCATGTCGATGGTGTCGCAGGCCGCCGGGGCGCGTTTCGTCTCGCTGCTGGGCGGGACGATGCTGAGCTTCTACGACTGGTACGCCGATCTGCCCGTCGCCTCCCCGCAGGTGTTCGGCGACCAGACCGACGTCCCGGAGTCGGCCGACTGGTGGGACGCGAGCTACCTGATGATGTGGGGCTCGAACGTGCCGGTCACCCGCACCCCGGACGCGCACTTCATGACCGAGGCCCGCTACCGCGGCCAGAAGGTGGTGGTCGTCAGCCCCGACTACGCGGACAACACGAAGTTCGCCGACGAGTGGCTCGCGCCGCACCCCGGCACCGACGGCGCGCTGGCGATGGCGATGGGCCACGTGATCCTGAAGGAGTTCTTCGTCGACCGGGAGACGCCCGCGTTCCGCGACTACGTGACCCGCTACACCGATCTGCCGTTCCTCGTGACGTTGACCGAGCGCGACGGCGTGTACGTGCCGGGCAAGTTCCTCACGGCCGACGCCCTGGGCGACACGTCCGAGGGAGCCGAGGCCAAAACCGTGCTGCTCGACGTCGACGGCACCGTCGTCGTCCCGAACTGCTCGCTGGGCTTCCGGTTCAACGACGCCGGTAAGGGCTGCTGGAACCTCGACCTGGGCACGGTGACGCCACTGCTCACGCTGCTCGGGGGCGATCCCGTGGAGGTCGATCTCCCCCGGTTCGACGAGGTCGCGAGCGGAAATCAGGGCTCTGGGCCTGATACCCGCGCACGGGTCCTGCGTCGTGGTGTCCCGACCCGCACGGTGGGCGGCCACCTCGTCACGACGGTGTTCGACCTGCTCCTGGCTCAGTACGGCGTGCCGCGCGACGGCGTGGCGGGCACCTGGCCCACCGGCTACGACGACCCCGAGCCCTACACGCCGTCGTGGCAGGAGGGCATCACGTCGGTCCCGGCTGCGAAGTGCACGAAGATCGCCCGGGAGTTCGCACGCAACGCCGAGGAGTCCGGCGGCCGTTCGATGATCATCATGGGGGCGGGCACCAACCACTGGTTCCACTCCGACACCATCTACCGGGCGTTTCTCACCCTGACCACGCTCACCGGCTGCCAGGGGCGCAACGGCGGTGGCTGGGCGCACTACGTCGGGCAGGAGAAGGTCCGCCCGCTCACCGGCTACACGCAGGTCGCGAACGCCCTGGACTGGTCCCGCCCGCCCCGGCAGATGATCGCCACGGCGTTCTTCTACCTGCACACCGGCCAGTGGCGCTACGACGGCTTCCAGGCCGACGTGCTCGCCTCGCCGCTGGCCACCGGCCGGTTCAGCGGGCAGTCGACGGCCGACCTCATCGCCCAGTCCGCGCGGATGGGCTGGATGCCGTCCTATCCCACGTTCGACCGCAACCCCCTCGACCTGGCCGACGAGGCCGACGCCGCCGGGGTGAGCGCCGCCGAGCACGTCGTCGCCGAGCTGACGGCCGACCGGCTGCACTTCGCCTGCGAGGACCCCGACGGCCCGGGCAACGCGCCGAAGGTCATGACGGTGTGGCGGTCCAACCTGATCGGCTCCTCGGCGAAGGGCAACGAGTACTTCCTCAAGCACCTCCTCGGTGCCGACCACTCCCTGCGCGCCGAGGAGACCCCGGTGGAGTCCCGGCCGCGCGACGTGCGGTGGCGGCCCGAGGCCCCCACCGGGAAGCTGGATCTGTTGCTGTCGCTGGACTTCCGGATGACCAGCACCACCCTGTTCTCCGACATCGTGCTGCCCGCGGCTACCTGGTATGAGAAGCACGACCTGTCCAGCACCGACATGCACCCGTTCGTCCACGCGTTCAACCCGGCGATCGCGCCGCCGTGGCAGACGCGCACCGACTTCGACGCCTTCACCAGCATTGCCGCGGCGTTCAGCGCGATGGCGACCGAGCGGCTCGGGGTGCGGCGCGACGTCGTCGCGATGCCACTGGCCCACGACACGGTCGACGAGCTGGCCACACCGGGTGGGGTGGTGCGGGACTGGCGGGCCGGGGAGTGCGAGCCGGTCCCGGGCGTCACGATGCCCAAGATCGTGGTGGTGGAGCGCGACTACGGCGCGGTGGCGGCGAAGATGACTTCGCTGGGCCCGCTGGTGGAGACCCAGGGGATGGCCACCAAGGGCGTGCTCTACCACCCCGAACCCGAGGTGGACCTGCTGCGCCACAAGAACGGCACGGTGCGCGCCGGACCCGGTGCCGGGCGCCCGTCGCTGGCCCGCGACACCGACATGTGCGAGGCCATCCTCGCCCTGTCCGGCACCACCAACGGGCGGCTCGGCGTCGAGGGCTTCCGCATGTTGGAGGAACGCACCGGCGTGAAGCTCGCCGATCTGGCGCAGGACAACGAGGGTCGCCGGATCACCTTCGCCGACACCCAGGCCCGCCCCACCCCGGTCATGACCTCGCCGGAGTGGTCGGGTAGCGAGCACGGCGGCCGCCGCTACTCCCCGTTCACGATCAACGTCGAGCGGCTCAAGCCCTGGCACACCCTGACCGGGCGGCAGCACTTCTTCCTCGACCACGACTGGATGCACGAGCTCGGCGAAGGACTGCCGGTCTACCGGCCGCCGCTGGACATGCACCAACTCTTCGGCGAACCGCGCCTGGGCACCGGCGGGCAGGCCGAGCTGACCGTCCGCTACCTCACCCCGCACTCCAAGTGGTCGATCCACTCCGAGTACCAGGACAACCTGCTGATGTTGAGCCTGTCCCGGGGCGGGCCGAACATCTGGATCAGCGCGCCCGACGCCGACTCGCTGGGTATCACCGACAACGACTGGATCGAGGCCGTCAACCGCAACGGCGTCATCGTGGCCCGCGCGGTGGTGTCCACCCGGATGCCCGCCGGGACGGTCTACATGTACCACGCGCAGGACCGGGTGATCGACGTGCCGCGCAGCGAGACCAGCGGCAAGCGCGGCGGCACCCACAACTCGGTGACCCGGCTGCTCGTCAAGCCGACGCACCTGATCGGCGGCTACGCCCAGCTGTCGTTCGCCTTCAACTATCTCGGGCCGACCGGCAACCAACGCGACGAGGTCACCGTGATCCGCCGCCGCTCCCAGGAGGTCCAGTACTGATGACGAGCGAAGCTTGCGGAGCGAGCACATGAGAGTCATGGCACAGATGGCGATGGTGATGAACCTCGACAAGTGCATCGGTTGCCACACCTGCAGCGTCACCTGCAAGCAGGCGTGGACCAACCGCAGCGGCGTCGAGTACGTGTGGTGGAACAACGTGGAGACCCGCCCCGGGCAGGGCTACCCGCGCACCTACGAGGACCAGGAGAAATGGGAGGGCGGCTGGACGCTGTCGAAGCGCGGCAAACTCACGCTCAAGGCCGGCGGCCGGGTCAAGAACCTGCTCTCGATCTTCTCCAGCCCGAAGATGCCGTCGATCCAGGACTACTACGAGCCCTGGACCTACGACTACGACACCTTGCTCAGCTCCCCGTTGCAGGAGCACGTGCCGGTGGCGCAGCCGCACTCGCTGATCAGCGGCAAGCCGATGAAGGTCACCTGGAGTGCCAACTGGGACGACGACCTCGGCGGCTCCCCGGCGCTCACCCGTGAGGATCCGATCCTCAAGAAGGTGTCCGAGGAGATCAAGCTCGACTTCGAGCAGACCTTCATGTTCCACCTGCCCCGGATCTGCGAGCACTGCCTCAACCCGTCGTGCGCGGCTTCGTGCCCGTCGGGGGCGATCTACAAGCGCAGCGAGGACGGCATCGTTCTCGTCGATCAGGACAAGTGCCGTGGCTGGCGCAAGTGCGTCACGGGCTGCCCGTACAAGAAGATCTACTTCAACCACAAGACAGGCAAGGCCGAGACGTGCACGTTCTGCTTCCCGCGCATCGAGGTCGGCACACCCACCATCTGCTCCGAGACCTGCGTGGGGCGGCTGCGCTACATCGGGCTGATGCTCTACGACCCCGACCGGGTGCTGGCGGCCGCGTCGGTCGCCGATGAGCGCGAGCTGCTCGCGGCGCAGCGGGCGGTGTTCCTGGACCCGAACGACCCCGACGTGGTCCGCGAGGCCGAGCGGGCCGGGATCGCGCGCGACTGGATCACCGCCGCGCAACGCTCCCCGATCTGGTCGCTGATCAACCGCTTCGAAGTAGCGCTGCCGCTGCATCCGGAATACCGCACGATGCCGATGGTCTGGTACATCCCGCCGCTCTCCCCGGTCGTCGACGCCGTGCGCGAGACCGGGGTCGACGCCGAGCGGGCCGACACGCTCTTCGCCGCGATCGAGTCGCTGCGCATCCCGGTCGAGTACCTCGCCGAACTGTTCTCGGCGGGCGATCCGGCGCCGGTCTCCGCCGTGCTGCGCAAGCTCGCCGCGATGCGCAGCTACATGCGTGACATCAACCTCGGCCGCGAGCCGCAGGAGTCGATCGCGCAGTCGGTGGGCATGACCGGCGAGGAGGTGTACGACATGTACCGGCTGCTCGCCATCGCCGCCTACGACGAGCGCTACGTCATCCCGCCCGCGCACGCCGAGACCGCGCACCGGCTGGAGGAGCTGGCCACCGAGTGCAGCCTCGACGTCGACGGCGGGCCGGGCATGGGCGGTTCGGACGGCTCAGGCCCGTTCGGGGAGGGCTCAGGCGGCCCGGTCCCGCTGGCGTTGGAGAACTTCCACGCCCTCAAGCAGCGCCAGACATCGGACTCCGTCGCCGATCCGGCCGACAAGGCCGGCCGCGTCAACCTGCTGAACTGGGACGGCAACGGCCGGCCCGACGGCATGTTCCCGCCTCGGAAGGTGCCATGAGCAGCCTCGACGCCCGCTCGACGGCAGTGCTCTACCAGGTGGCCGCCCGAGTGCTCGACTACCCGGACCACGATCTGATGGCGAGCCTCCCCCTGCTGGCCACCGCACTCGACGAGGTGCCGCCACGCCACGGTGCCCCGCTCACCCGGCTGGTCGCCCACCTCGCCGCCACCCCACAGTCGACGCTTGCCGCCGACTACGTCGCCACCTTCGACCTGCGCCGTCGATGCTGTCTCTACCTCACCTACTACGCCTACGGCGACACCCGCAAACGAGGAATGGCGCTGCTCGCGTTCAAGCAACGCTTCCGCCGGGCGAACGCCGAGCTCACCACGAACGAGCTGTCGGATCACCTCTGCGTGGTGTTGGAGTACGCGGCCACCGCGGATCTGGCCGACGGCCGTGGGCTGCTCATCGAGAACCGGGCCGGCGTCGAGCTGCTGCGCCTGGCCCTGCAGGACGGCGACTCCCCCTACGCCGACGCGCTGGTCGCGATCACCTCCACCCTGCCCGCGCTGCGCGGCGACGAGCGCCAGGCCGTGGCCCGGCTCGCCGCCGAGGGCCCGCCCGGCGAGGACGTCGGCCTCGAACCCTTCGCGCCGATGGCCATCCGCTGATGGACATCGTGCTGTGGGTCGTGCTGCCCTACGTCTGCTTGGCGGTGTTCGCCGTCGGCCACTTCTGGCGCTACCGCTACGACAAGTTCGGCTGGACCACCCGCTCCTCGCAGCTCTACGAGCACCGCCTGTTGCGCCTGGGCTCCCCACTTTTCCACTTCGGCATCCTCGGGGTGTTCCTCGGCCACGTCGTCGGGCTGGGCATCCCGAGCGCCTGGACCGGGTTCGTCGGGATCTCCGAGGGGGTCTACCACTTCCTGGCCGTCAGCCTCGGCGCCGTCTCCGGGGCCGCCGCGCTCGTGGGCATGATCATCCTCATCTACCGCAGGCGCACCGTCGGACCGGTCTTCAGCGCCACCACCCGCATGGACAAGGTGATGTACCTGGCGCTGGCCACCGTCATCCTGCTGGGCCTGGCCAACACCGTGATCGCCAACATCGTCGGCGGCTACGACTACCGCGAGGGCGTCTCAGTCTGGTTCCGCGGCATCTTCCTCCTCCAGCCCCATCCGGAGCTCATGGCCGAGGCGCCGCTCGGGTTTCAGGCCCACGGCGTGGCCGCGTTCCTGCTGTTCGCGCTGTGGCCGTTCACCCGCCTCGTGCACGTGTTCAGCGCACCGGTCGGCTACCTGTGGCGGCCCTACGTCGTCTACCGCAGCAAGGACGAGCGGCTCGGGTCGCGGGCCCCGCGACGGGGCTGGGAACGGGTGTAGAGCTCGTGGTCGGCCCTTCTGCCGACCCACCCCCGGTGGTCAGCGAGGTACCGCACGAGCCCACCAGGTGGCCACCGTGGGCATCAGCCGGTCGAGACCGGCGTGAGCGTGCCCGGATCGGGCTGCGGCGGGCTTCATGTCAGGCGAGGATTGTGGCCGCGTCCCGCCACATCTGCGAGACGACGGTGGTCGCCGATTCGGCGGTGGCCAGTGCGGCGGCCTGTCCGGCCCACTGGTTGACACGGTCCAGACCATCGGTCGTACCTCGTCGCCACTGGGCCACGAGCCGACGCTGATGCGGATAGGCCGCCGGCTCCGGAGCGTCCGGCTCGGCCCATGCCCGCACGTAGGGGGTGGATATCGCACGGCCCAGCCGTCCCGAATAGGCACGGGTGGGCACGGTGGCCTCCGGCGCCAGATCCGCCAGCGAGGCCGACCAGCCCTTGTCGATGGCCGCCTCGGGTGTCCGCAGCAACGCGGTGCCGACCTGGACAGCGCTCGCGCCGAGGGCGAGCGCAGCGGCCACCCCGCGCCCGTCGCCGACTCCGCCCGCGGCGATGATCGGGACCCGGAGGTGGTCAGCGAACCAGGGCAGCAACGCGAACAGCCCGACCTGGGTATGTTCCGCGGCGTCAGGGTCGAAGCTGCCCCGATGCCCGCCGGCCTCCATACCCTGCGCCACGATCGCGTCCGCACCGGCGTCCTGCGCGAGCAGCGCCTCGTCCAGCGTGGTGGCACACGCGAACCAGGCGATGTCCCGCTCGTGCATCCGGCGCACGAAGTCCGGATCGAACACACCCATGATCGACGAGACCACCGTCGGTCCGGCCTCGAGCATCGCCTCGCACTGAGCGGCGAACACCGGCGCAGCCCCACCCGGATCACCGGGTGCCCCGAAACGACCGAGAAACCCCGCGGCTGCCTCGACCTGGTCCCGATCCTCACGGAGCGCATCCGGGATCCAGATGTTCAGCTGCAACGCCCCCGTGGAACCCGCGCGGAACTGCTGAACCCACTCGGTGATCCGCTCCGGGGCATCCAGCAGCACCCCACTGGCACCCATCCCGCCGGCCTCGGCCACCGCGACCGCCAGCTCGGGCGGGCAGGCCCCCGCCATCGGCGCCTGCAGGATCGGGCACCTCAACCTGAACCGCTCACAGAACACCCGCACACGTTCCCGTGCATCCACGATCGAACCCCTTCCTCGTCGGGCCCGGGGTTCGCCGGCAGCGGCGGTACCCCGCACATCAGTTGATCCACTGAGATCGACATCGGCAGCTGCTCCGGCGCCGGCGGTCGGCATCCCGAGGCTGCCGGGACCGGCGCCAAGCCTGCAGATAGGCGCTCAACTTCCCCCGGTGGGCAGTGGTTCAAGGCGGACGCAGCAGCGGGCCTGGCTGGGATGCAGAAGAGCGGTGAGGCCGGTGGCGCCGACGCCGTCGAGGACGCCGTCGAGCAGACGCAGGTTCATCCCACAGACGAGCTCGGTGTGTTCCTGGGCCAGGGTGTGGAACGGGCAGTTCATCAGCGTGATGCCGGAGCCCTCGACCCGCGGCTCATAGCCCTGGCCTTCCAGCAGAGCCAGCACGGTGGCCTGGGCGTCGGCGGCCGGGCCTGCAGCCGACCCGAGACCCCGGCCCGCGTCGTAGGCGCCGCGGTCGAGTGCGGCGCGCGGCGATACCCCGGACCGGTCGGCCTCCTCGACGGCGGCGGCGAGAAGCTGCCCGGCCAACGCGTAGTGCCGCTCGGGCAACGACACGGCGACCTCACACGCAGATCTCCGGTACAGCTTGGCCGGCCGCCCTGCACCGGGCCCGGTACGCCCGCTGCGCCGCTCGAAAACGACATCGAGCAACCCCTCGTCGACCAGCCGGTCCAGATGAAACGCCACCGTCGCCCGCGGTACGCCCAGCGCCGCGACGACGTCATCGCGGCTCACTGGCGCGGCCTGGCGCACCACATGGTCGTAGAGCCGTCGACGGGTCGGCTCGTCCAGAGCGGCGAGGGCGGCGAGCTGAGCGTTCTGGTGCTCCTGCATGACCCCACTCTATAACCAGCCAGCGTTGACGAAAGTCAGGCGCCGGGCTAGCGTCCCTTCTATCAGTCAACATGGTTGCATTTAGAAGGAGTCGTCATGTCCACCGAGGTGTCCACCGGCCGTCGAGCCGCCCTGTCCGACCCTGCCTACCAGGCGTTCCTGCTGTTGCGCACGGTGTTCACCGTGGCACCGATCCTGTTCGGGCTCGACAAGTTCACCAACCTGCTCACCGACTGGCCGCACTACCTCGCGCCGTGGATCGACGCCATCGTCCCCGGCTCCGCGCAGCAGGCGATGTACGGGATCGGGGTCGTCGAGATCATCGCCGGGATCGCGGTCGCGGTGGCGCCCCGGTTCGGCGGGTGGCTCGTCGCGGCCTGGCTGCTCGGGATCATCGTCAACCTGCTGACCTTCCCCGGCTTCTTCGACGTCGCACTGCGCGACTTCGGGCTGCTCGTCGCCGCGGTGGCACTGGCCCGACTGGCCGGTCGCTACGCCCCCGCACGTCACACCCGTTCGCACGCGGCGTCATGAGCTCCGCCGAGGCACGTGAGGTACTGCACGGGCAATCGGCGACCCCCCACCGCCGGAGTCTGCGGGCCCTCCCGCGCCGGGAGAAGGTGGACCTGCCCGCCGCGGAGCAGGCGGTGCGCGCCCTGCTCGTCGCGCTGGGCAAGAACCCGACCGACCAGCACCTGTCCGGCACCCCGGGCCGGGTGGCCCGCGCCTACGCCGAGCTGCTCACCCCGCGGGCGTTCGACCTGACCACCTTCCCCAACGACGAGGGCTACGACGAGCTGGTCCTGGCCCGCGACATCCCGGTGCAGTCGCTGTGCGAACACCACCTGCTGCCCTTCCATGGGGTCGCCCACGTCGGCTACCTCCCCGGCGAGCGGATCCTCGGGCTCTCGAAGCTGGCTCGCATCGTCGAGCACTTCGCCCGCGACCTGCAGGTCCAGGAACGGCTGACCCAGCAGGCCGCCGACCGGCTCCAGCAGGACCTGGCCCCAAAGGGCGTCGGTGTCGTGATCGAGGCGGAGCACCTGTGCATGTCGCTGCGCGGGGTACGGGCCGTCGGGTCGCGCACCGTGACCTCGGCCCTGCACGGGATACTCCGCGACGACGCCCGGTCGCGGCAGGAGTTCTTCGCCCTCACCGGAGCCTCCCGTGCCTGACCCGCTCGCCGAGCTGTCCGCGGCCGGGGTGTCGATCTGGCTCGACGACCTGAGCCGGGTACGGCTGGCCTCGGGAACCCTGGCCGGCCTGGTCCGGGACAGCCACGTCGTCGGGGTGACGTCCAACCCGACCATCTTCGCCGCCGCGATCGCCGGCAGCGACCTCTACGACGAGCAGATCGCCGACCTCGCCACCCGCGGGGTCGGAGTCGACGAGGCCACCCGGATGATCACCACCTACGACGTCCGCTGGGCGTGTGACGTGCTGCGTCCCGTCTACGACGCCACCGACGGTGTGGACGGGCGGGTCTCGATCGAGGTGGACGCCCGGCTGGCGCACCACACCGGCGACACCGTCGCCGAGGCCCGCGCGCTGTGGTGGCTCGTCGACCGCCCCAACCTGTTCATCAAGATCCCGGCGACCGAGGCCGGGGTCGCCGCGATCGCGCCGTGCCTGTCCGAGGGCATCAGCATCAACGTGACGCTGATCTTCTCGCTGCAGCGCTATGCCGCCGTGGTGGACGCCTTCCTCGACGGCATGGAACGCGCCGCCGCCGCCGGGCACGTGTTGTCCCGGTTGGCCTCGGTCGCCTCGTTCTTCGTCAGCCGCGTCGACACCGAGATCGACGCCCGCCTCGACGACCTCGGCACGCCTGCCGCGACCTCCCTGCGGGGCACGGCGGCCATCGCCAACGCCGTGCTCGCCTTCGCCCACCACGAACAGGTCCTCGGCTCCGATCGCTGGGCGCGCCTCGCCGCCGCCGGCGCACGCCCACAGCGACCGCTGTGGGCCTCCACCGGGGTGAAGGACCCGGCCTACGACGACACCCGCTATGTCCTGGACCTTGTCACCGACGGAGTCGTGAACACGATGCCCGAAGCGACACTCGACGCCGTCGCCGATCACGGGCGGCTGCGCGGCGACACCGTCCGGGGCTGCCACGCCGCCGCCCGAAAGACCCTCGACGCGCTCACCGCGGCCGGCATCGACTACGACCAGGTCGTCGCGACCCTGGAGAACGAGGGGATAGCGAAGTTCGCGGCGTCCGGAGCCCAGCTCGCCGCGCTGCTCGCCGACCGGCTCCACAACCCACCAGCAGCACAGCCCGGGCCAACCGATCCCGATGCGAAGGAGACATCACCCACATGAGCACCAACCCGATCTTCGTCATCATCGGCGCCAGTCTGACCGGAGCCAAGGCCGCCCAGACCCTGCGCGAGGAGGGCTTCGACGGGCGGATCGTCCTGATCGGCGCCGAGCCCGAACGCCCGTACGAGCGGCCCGCCTTGTCCAAGGCCTACCTCACCGGCATCGCCGACCAGGCGGTGCTCTACGTCCACGACGAGGTCTGGTACACCGAACACGCCGTCGAGCTGGTGCTCGACCACCGCGTCACCGGCCTCGACCGGGCCGCGCACCAGGTCGAGCTCGACAGCGGCGAGCGGATCGGCTACAGCAAGACGCTCCTGGCCACCGGCGCGATCCCCCGCCGGCTCGCCGTCCCCGGCGCCGACCTGGACGGCGTGTACCACCTGCGCACCCTCCACGACTCCGAACGGCTGCGCGAGGCCATCCGCGGCGGCGGCCGGGTCGTCGTGGTCGGCGCCGGGTGGATCGGGCTGGAGACCGCAGCCGCCGCCCGCGGGTACGGCTGCCAGGTGACCGTCGTCGAGCCGCAGACCGCGCCGCTGCAGGCCGCGCTCGGGCCGGACATCGGGACCTTCTTCGCCGGCGTGCACCGCCGCCACGGCGTCGATCTCCGGCTCGGCCGCGGCGTCACCGAGCTCCGCGGCACCGGCCGGGTCCACGCGGTGGTCACCGACGACGGCGACGAGATCCCGGCCGACGTCGTGATCGTCGGCGTCGGCGCCCTACCCTCCACGGAGCTGGCCGAACAGGCCGGGCTGGCCGTCGACAACGGCATCCTGGTCGACGAGAACCTGCGCACCAGCGACCCCGACGTCTTCGCCGCCGGAGACGTCGCCAACGCGTTCCATCCCCGCTACGGCGCGTGGATCCGCGTCGAGCACTGGGCCAACGCCCTGCACGGCGGCCCAGCCGCGGCACGGAGCATGCTCGGCCACGACAAGGTCGATGACCGCATCCCGTACTTCTTCACCGACCAGTACGAGATCGGCATGGAATATACCGGCTGGTTCCCGCCGGGCGGCTACGACACGCTCATCACCCGCGGCGACCTCGACGCGGCCGCGTTCCACGCGTTCTGGCTCGCCGACGACCGGGTCGTGGCCGGCATGCACATCAACCAGTGGGACGAGGGCATCGCACCGATCCAGGAACTGATCCGGGCCGGCCGGGCGATGGACCCACGGCGGCTCGCCGACCCCTCCGTGCCATTGGCCGACGCCGCCCGCTCCGCGTCCTCATCCGCGTCCATCGCGGACAGTCCGTGAGCGCCGGACACGTCGCTGCCGAGCCGACTCGCAGCGGTGACGACCGAGATTAGACTATCTCCATCGTTTTTATTAAGGTCGGAGTATGGACGTGCTGGGAAGCGGGACAGCCGAGTCGGGCGACATCGGTCCGCGGCCGCACTCGGATGGGGCCAGGTCTCGACCCGAGCGGACCGCGTTGCGATGGCGCGGTCCGGCTGCCCTCGCCCTCGCACGCAGGCCGGGCCGCCTGGGAGCCGGCCGGCATGCGTGAGGTGTTGGATGAGCTGGAGACCTGGTGGATGGCCGGGAGTGCGGTGGCGCCGGCGACCGTGGTCGGGGCGTTCCGTTCCGCACCGCGACAGCCGGGCGCCGCGATGCTCATCGGGCCGGGCGGCGAGGCCGTCGGCAGCGTGTCCGGCGGCTGCGAGGAGGGCGCGGTCTACGAGGTCGGAACCGGGGTGCGTGACGGCGGCACACTCGATCTGTTCGTCGAGCGGGTCGACGCGCGGTCCTTCCCGCAGCTCGGCCAGGTAGCAGCGGCCGTGCGCGAGCACGAACCGGTCGCGGTGGCCACGGTGATCGCCGGACCCGCGTCACGGGTCGGACGGCGGTTGGCGGTCTGGGCGGATCGGGTCGAGGGCCGCACCGGGTTGCAGCGCCTCGACCACGCCGACGGACAGCGCCGCGGCGACGGCCTGCCGGTGTTCGTGGAGTCCTACTCCCCGCCTCCGCGGATGATCGTCTTCGGGGCGATCGACTTCGCCGCGGCGATGGCCCCATCGGCGCCTACCTCGGGTACAAGGTCACGGTGTGCGACGCCAGGCCGGTGTTCGCGACCGCCACCCGGTTCCCCCCAGGCCCGCGAGGTGGTCGTCGAGTGGCCGCACCGCTACCTCGCCGCCGAGGCGGCCGCCGGTCGGGTGGACGGGCGAACCGCGATCTGCGTGCTCACCCACGACCCGAAGTTCGACGTGCCGTTGCTGGAGGTGGCGTTGCGCCTGCCCGCGGTGGGCTACATCGGAGCGATGGGCTCGCGACGCACGCACGACGACCGTCTGCAGCGCCTGCGCGAGAGCGGGCTGAGTCCGGACGCTCTCGCGCGGATGCCCAGCCCGATCGGCCTCGACATCGGAGCGCGCACACCGGAGAAGACGGCGGTCTCGCTCGCGGCCGAGATGATCGCCCAGCGGTGGGGCGGGTTGGTTACCAGGCTCTCGGACCGGGCCGGCCGGTCCACGCCGCACCCACCGGTCGGCGGTAAGAGATGGTAACGAGCCCGATGGTGGAGCGCAACAGAATGCACGGGGCGTTGGCCGCGGCCAGCCGGCTGCGGCTGCTGGACGCGCTACGTGCCAGTGACCGCGCGCTCGATGCCCGGGAGCTGGCGACCAGCTGCGCGTTGCACCTCAACACGGTGCGGTTCCACCTGCAGATCCTCAACGAGGCGGGCCTGGTGCGCAGCGAGCCCGACAGTTCCGGGTCACGCGGCCGGCCGCGGCTGCTCTACACCCCGACCAGCGCCGGCGGAACCGCTCCCGGCTCCGGCGAGCCCGCCGGCTACCAGCTGCTCGCCACCGTGCTCGCCACACACTGGGCCGACACCCCCGGTGAACGCGCGCACCGCGCCGAGCGCGCCGGCCATGCGACAGCCCAACAGCAGGGCTTCGCGGCCCGAACCCCGACAGGCGTCACCACCGAGGAGGCCGTGGCGCAGATCGGTGCCCTGTTCGCCGAGCTCGGTTTCGAACCCGAAATCGCCCGCGTGGGCGACGACCTGCAGCTGCGGCTGCACGCCTGCCCGTTCCGGGCCGTCGCCCTCGAGCACCCGGAGGTGGTGTGCTCGATGCATCTGGGCCTGCTCCGCGGGGCGCTGGACGAGATGGGGGCACCGGCCACCACCAGCAGCCTGACACCGTTCGTGCAGCCGCACCTCTGCGTCGCGCGCATCACCCCCGCCGCCGGCCCGTCCCCGACCACGCTCCCGGAGCCGGTCGAGGCCGGGTCATGACGGCCGGCATCGCCGAGCTGGTGCAGGTCGGTGTCCCGTTCACCTGGCTCGGGGCGGTGCTGGCGATCTCGTTCCTGGAGACACCGCTGAAGTTCCGGGCGCCCGGGATCACCGTCGCGTTGGGGCTCGGCATCGGACGCCTGGTCTTCCGGGCCCTCACCGGGGCCGAGCTCGTCCTCGCCGCCACGCTCACCGCGGCGGTCATCGTCGGCGCCGCCGGCGTCGGCGCGGATGCCGTGACCGCCGTGCTGCTCGCGCTGTGGGTGCTGCTCGCCGTCCAGGTCGGCGTGCTCCGGCCTCGGCTGAACGGGCGCACCCGCATGATCATGGCCGGTGAAACCCCGCCGCGGTCCCATCTGCACCTGGCCTACATCGCCCTGGAAGGCGTCAAGGTCGTGCTGCTGGTGACCCTCGGCGTCCTGCTCGTTCTCCGGCTGCCGACATGACCGCCGCGGACGGCCGCGACCGCGCCGCGCCGGCCGGGATCGCCCAGGTCCCGGCTCCATCGATCACCGGTTCGATCGGCCGCCGACCGTGCGCGCAACCGGCCGACCTATTCGCTGCCGTCTCACCATTCTCACCCGATCAGAGGCCGACATGACCGCCACCGTCCCGCGCCCGGAGCCGATCACATCACGCCCGTACCCGGCACGGCGGTCACCCAAGGGATCCATGCTGCTGAAGATGCTGCATACGACGGATCCCAAGGACATCGCGATCCTCTACCTGGTCACGTCGTTCGGCTTCTTCCTCGCCGGCGGTGCCATGGCGCTGCTGATGCGCGCCGAGCTGGCGGTGCCGGGGCAGCAGTTCCTGTCCAACGAGCAGTACAACCAGCTGTTCACCATGCACGGCACGATCATGCTACTGCTCTACGCCACGCCGATCCTGTTCGGCTTCGCGAACTACATCGTGCCGCTGCAGATCGGCGCCCCCGACGTCGCGTTCCCGCGGCTCAACGCGTTCTCCTACTGGCTGTTCCTGTTCGGCGGCCTGATCGTGCTGGCCGGGTTCCTCACCCCGGGTGGCGCCGCGGACGCGGGCTGGTTCGCCTACACCCCGCTCTCCGACGCCATCCACTCCCCCGGCGCCGGTCAAGATCTGTGGATCACCGGTCTGATCGTGGCCGGTCTGGGCACGATCCTGGGTGGCGTCAACTTCATCACCACCATCGTCTGCATGCGCGCGCCGGGCATGACGATGTTCCGGATGCCGATGTTCTGCTGGACCATCTTCGTCACCGCGATCCTGATCCTCGTCGCGTTCCCGGTGCTCACCGCGGCACTGTTCGGGCTGCTGGCCGACCGCCACCTCGGCGCCCACGTGTTCGACCCCGCCAACGGCGGCGTCATCCTCTGGCAGCACATGTTCTGGTTCTTCGGCCACCCCGAGGTCTACATCGTCGCCCTGCCCTTCTTCGGGATCATCTCCGAGATCATCCCGGTCTTCAGCCGCAAACCGCTGTTCGGCTACAAGGGCATGGTCTACGCCGCGATCGCCATCGCCAGTCTGTCGGCAGCGGTGTGGGCGCACCACATGTACGCCACCGGCGCGGTGCTGCTGGCCTTCTTCTCAGCCACCTCCTTCATGATCGCTGTGCCCACCGGGATCAAGTTCGTCAACTGGATCGGCACCCTGTGGAAGGGCAATATCACCTTCGAGACGCCGATGATGTTCGCGATCGGGTTCCTGGTCACGTTCCTGTTCGGCGGGATGACCGGGGTCCTTCTCGCGTCCCCACCGATCGACTTCCACGTCACCGACACCTACTTCGTGGTGGCGCACTTCCACTATGTGCTGTTCGGCACGATCGTGTTCGCCACCTACGCCGGCATCTACTTCTGGTTCCCCAAGATGACCGGCCGGATGCTCGACGAGACGTTGGGCAAGGTCCACTTCTGGTTGACGTTCGTCGGCTTCCACACCACGTTCCTCGTGCAGCACTGGCTGGGCAACGAGGGCATGCCGCGCCGCTACGCCGACTACCTGCCCACCGACGGCTTCACCACGCTGAACATCATCTCCTCGATCGGCGCGTTCGTTCTGGGACTCTCGGTCCTGCCGTTCATCTGGAACGTCTTCAAGTCCTACCGGTACGGCAAGGTGGTCACGGTCGACGACCCGTGGGGCTTTGGCAACTCCCTGGAGTGGGCCACGTCCTGCCCGCCGCCGCGACACAACTTCACCGAGCTACCGCGCGTCCGCTCCGAACGCCCGGCGTTCGACCTGCACTATCCCCACCTGGTCGAGCGGGCCCGGGCCGAGGCGCACCTCGGGCAGGCTCCGACACGCTCCGAGAAGGCGGCACCGGCAGCGAGCCGCCAGACCCAGCCCCACGAAGATCCGCGGTCTCGATGACGGCGAAGGGGGATGGGGCAGATCATGTGGACCCCGCACTTTACCTTGCCGGCAGAGTTGAGTCCGGCGACCCGGTCTGCTGGGCGCACCGGCTGTGCCCTGGCTGCGGTGCGATGCCATCAGCGGATAGGCCCGACCACTGCTGGCGCTGCGGTAACCTGCTGGACAGCAGCGATGGCCACAACGCCACGGCCGATGATGTCTGACGGCCGGCCGACTGTGCGCGGGGACATGGCCGGTCGCCGCGGGGACAGTCGCTGCCCGTCGCGTTCGGGGCGCCAAGCCGACACCGCCCAGCGTCTCCGCGATCTGGGGTTGCGGTCACCGCCCCGCGCCTCGCCGCGCTGGAGGTGCTCGCCGGGCACCCGCACGCCACCGTCGACCTGGTGACGTACCTGACCAGGGAGAAGCTCGGCAAGGTCTCCACGCAGGCCGTCTACGACGTCCTCGCTGCCTGCGATGCCGCTGGGCTGGTGCGGCGGATCGCATCCGCGGGCTCGGCCGCTCGTTTCGAGACACGCACGGGCGACAACCATCACCACCTGGTATGCCGCTCCTGCGCGCACACCACCGACGTCGACTGCGCCGTCGGAGCCCGCCCCGCCTCACCCCCAGCGACCGCGCCGGCGACCTGATCGACGCGGCCGAGGTCGTCTTCTGGGGACTGTGTCCCGCTTGTCAGAACGGCAAGACCCACCACGAGAAGGAGACACCGTGACCGCAATGGAACCGCGTCCTACGACCACCGACGCGGGTGCGCCCGTCGCCAGTGACGAACACTCGCTCACCCTTGGTCCCGACGGTCCGATCCTGCTGCAGGACCACTACCTCATCGAGCAGATGGCGGCGTTCAACCGCGAGCGCATCCCGGAGCGCCAGCCGCACGCCAAGGGCGGTGGCGCGTTCGGCGAGTTCGAGGTGACCCACAACGTCAGCGCCTACACCCGGGCGGCCTTCCTGCAGCCCGGTGTCACGACCGAGATGGT
>JBBQEF010000010.1:0-35822 GCA_038320445.1 Mycobacteriales bacterium | reverse complement strand
CAGGCGCACCACGAGTACGAGGGTAGCCCCGCACCCCAGGCCCTCGGCAACCCCGGCCCCCGGAGACGGCACCCGATCGGGTGATACGAGTGGGTAAATGCGCCGGCGGCGGCCATGCCACCGTGACGTCCTTCAGCAGGGAGGAGGACAGTTGTGCCTGTGGGAACCACGGCCAGGCGCGGAGCGGGGGCGCTGGCGAGCCTGCTGCGGGTCGTCGGGCTGCTGATCGTGGCGGTGCTCGTCGTCTTCATCGTCCTCACGCTGCTCGACGCGAACTTCGCGAACACGTTCGCCATCGCCGTGAAGGATCTGGCCGCCTACTTCGACCTCGGGCTGTCCAACCTGTTCCTGCCGGCCGACCCGAAGGTCGCCGTCGCACTCAACTACGGCGTCGCCGCGGTCGTCTGGTCGGTGATCACGAGCGTCGTCGTTCGCCTGGTCCGCCGCATCGGCTGACCACGCCACCTCCCCCGCACCGCCACCGCATCGAGCGGGCTCCTTGCGGTTGGTCAGCGGGCGGGGGATGGCGGGGCCGTGCCCGCACCCCCTCCGGTGACTCGCACCCCGGTTCGACGGGGGGTGTGCAGTCGCTCGGGGGGTGTGGGCTCGGCGCGCCGCCTGCTGGGTCACATCTTCGCGGCGCCGGCCTTGATCGCCTCCCGGATGCGGTGGTAGGTACCGCAGCGGCAGATGTTGCGGATGTGGTCGAGGTCGTCGTCGGTGATCTCGCGGCCGTCGGCCTTGCGCTCCTTCACGAGCGCCGCGGCCGCCATGATCTGGCCCGGCTGGCAGTAGCCGCACTGGGCCACGTCGCGCTCCAGCCAGGCCTCCTGCATGGGGTGCAGGTCCTTGCCGACGGTCGCGGGCAGCCCCTCGATCGTGGTGATCTCGTCGTCCGGGCCGATGGCGGAGACCGGCACGGCGCACGGGTTGAACTTCTTCCCGTTGATGTGGCTGGTGCAGGCCTTGCACACCTGCAGGCCGCAGCCGTATTTCGGGCCGTGGATGCCGAGGATGTCGCGCAGCACCCAGAGCAGCCGGACGCTGTCGTCGCACTCGACCGAGACGCGCTTGCCGTTGACGGTGAAGACATGTGTGGACACGGGGGCTCCTACAGCGGGTTCGTGAGGCCGTCGGTGGGCGACTGCGGGGACGAGGGCCGAAGCGGGTACGGCTCGAAGCCCAACGTGGCGTGGTTGATCGGGAGATAGGTGGGGATCCTGCCGATCGAGCGCGCGTACGCGCAGGCCACGGCGGCCATCGACGGCGCGACGGCCAGCTCGCCCGCCCCACCCGGCTCGCCCGTCGTCGGCGGCATGACGACGACCTTCATCTCCGGCGGCGTGTTCCACTGCCGGGTGTAGAAGTAGTTGTCCCAACTGCCCTCGAGCGGGATGCCGCCGGAGATGTGCAGGCTGGAGGTGAGCGCCATCGCGAGGCCGTCGTTGAAGCCGCCGAGCATCTGGGCCTCCAGGCCGCGCGGGTTGAGGGCGAGGCCGGCGTCGACGACGACCGTCGCCCGGATCACCCGGGGCCCGGTGACGGCGTCCTTGATCTTCCGGTTGACGGTCTCTGGGCGGCAGTCGAGATCGACGATCACGGCGCACGCAGCGCGGTACTCGGCGTGCAGCGCGATGCCCTGGAACACTCCCTCGGGCAGCGACCGCCCCCACTCACCCTCGGCGGCCGCCTTCTCCAGGACGGCCTTCAGTCGCTCGTCTTTGAGGAACTCGCGGCGGAACGCGACCGCGTCCTTGCCCATCCGCTTCGCCAGCTCGTCGACGACGAGCTCCTCGGCCGTCACGACGTCGGGCGAGTAGATGTTGCGCATGCTGCCGGTGTTGAAGCCGAGGTCGACCTCGTTGAGCAGCTGGGTCGTGACGCCGAAGTTGTAGGGCGACGACTGGGTGAGCAGGAAGATCGACTGGGCGAACGTGTAGTTGCCGACCAGCGGCGTCTTCGCGGCGGTCGCGGTGAGGACCTCGCCGAGGCCGTGGGTGAAGTCGGTGCGGACGCTCGTGTGGCGCTGCTCGTAGCTGATCACGTTGCCCAGCGCGTACGTGGCGCGGATCCTCGCGACGCACATCGGGTGGGTGCGGCCCTGGCGGAAGTCGTCGGTGCGGGTCCAGGACAGCTTGACCGGCTTGCCCATCTTCTTCGACGCCTCGGCGGCCTCCAGCGCCACGTCGTGGAACAGGTGCCGGCCGAACGAGCCGCCGCCCTGTGCCACGTGGACCGTGAGGTTGCGCAGCCCCAGCTTCTGCTGGATCTCCTGCTTGGCGTAGATCGGCACCTTCAGGCTCGACCAGATCTCACCCGTGCCGCCCTTGATGTCGGCGATGGCGCAGTCGGGCTCCAGCGGGGAGTTGCTGGCGAACGCGAACGTGATCTCGGTGTCCACCGACTTCGTGAGCAGGTTCGGCACGGCCAGCGGCAGCCGCGCGGACCTGAGCTTGCTCTCGACGCTCTCGTCGGACTCGCGGTCGACCGTCCCGCCCGCCCAGGTCACGTCGATCACGCGGATGGCGTCGATGCACTGGCCGAACGTCTCGGCGCGGATCGCGACGCCGTAGGTGATCATCGCGACGTCGGTGACGCCGGGCAGGGCCAGCACCGCCGCCAGGTTGTTGACCTTCCGGGGCCTGCCGTTGATCGTCGGGGGACGGGCCACCATGCACGGCTTGGCGTCCGGCACCACGTCGAGGTCCATGGCGAACTTCTTGCGCCCGGTGACGATGTCGAGCGCGTCGATGCGGTTCCGGGCCGTGCCCAGGATCGTGAACGCCGACGCGGGCTTGAGCAGCACCGAGGTGGAGGTCAGCGTGGACGACGCCGCGGGCACGGCGAGCGAGCCGTAGCTCAGTGCCTGGCCCGAGGGCGCGAGGATGTTGCCGGCGGCCGTGGTGAGCTGCTCGACCGGCAGGTTCAGCTGTTTCGCGGCGGTGAGCAGCAGCTGCCGGCGGGCCAGCGCCGCGGCCGTCCGTACCGGGATGTAGAGGCTGCGAACCGAGTTCGAGCCGCCCGTGAGCTGGTTGAGCAGCAGCTCGGGGCGGGCGTCGGCGAGCGAGACGGTGACCTTCTCCAGCGGGAGGTCCAGCTCCTCGGCGATCATCATCGCGACCGTCGTGGTGATGCCCTGCCCCACCTCGGCGCGCGGCACCGCGAACGACGCCGTCCCGTCCTCGTTGATCACGACGGTGATCAGGTAGGCGGTGGGCAGCGCCGCGTCGTTCTGCAGGTCGCCGAGGTCGTAGGCGTCCGAGGGCTGCGGCAGGGAGGGGATCGCCGCATGGGCGTCATCGGGATGCAGGAGCTCGGAGGCGCCCCCGGCGGCCACCGCGAGGGTGGGCGCGGCGATCAGGTAGCCCATGAACCGGCGGCGGCCCAGGGGCTGCTCGGCGACGGTGGGCGCTCTGCGATGAGCGGGCATGACTGTCCTCTCTGGTGCACCCTGATCGGACGACGGCCGGTGTCGTGGGGGAGCCGTCAGGGGCGGTTGTCGCCTCAACGACGTCGCCGAGCCCGGGGTACGCGTCGGTAACTTCCCGCCGGGAAGTTCTTCTCCGCCAAAGCGGGTTGCTGCGCGGTATCGACTCCGCATCTGCGGAGCAGTGAGGAGGATCCGGTCATCACGGCGGGCCGGATTTCACCCGTCCGTGTCCGGCGTCGGCATGATCGTCGGTGCGGGACGGGGAGCCTCACGTGGCACGGCTGCCGTGCCGAGGCGTCGATCACGGGTGGCCCGCGACGGCGCAGACCGGCGACGGCCGGGCCCGTGCGCCACCGCGCTCGCCTCGGCGAATCGGCACCATGCCCGGGCGCGGACCACGGCTGCCTGAGCCCGGCCGGTGATCGCACACGACCGTCGGCTGTGGTGTGGGTCATTTCGGTCGGCCGCCCCGGCCCGTCCCGGTAGGGTGGGTTCCCGACCAGCGCCCGGGCCCGGGCGGTGAACGCCCAAGGAGGTCGGTGTGGCGCTCGTCGTGCAGAAGTACGGCGGTTCGTCGGTGCAGGATGCGGAACGCATCAAGCGGGTCGCCGAGCGGATCGTGCGCACGCACAAGGAGGGCCACGACGTGGTCGTGGTGGTCTCGGCGATGGGCGACACCACCGACGAGCTCACGGACCTCGCCGAGCAGGTCTCGCCGGCCCCTCCCCCGCGCGAGATGGACATGCTCCTCACCGCGGGCGAGCGCATCTCCAACGCGTTGGTCGCCATGGCCATCCACGCCCTCGGCGCGCAGGCGCGGTCGTTCACCGGCTCGCAGGCCGGGATGATCACCACGTCCAAGCACGGTGACGCGCGCATCGTGCAGGTCAACCCGCACCGGTTGCAGGAGGCGCTCGGCGAGGGCGCGATCGTGCTCGTCGCGGGCTTCCAGGGCGTCAGCCAGAGCACCAAGGACGTCACCACGCTCGGCCGCGGCGGCTCCGACACCACCGCCGTCGCGCTCGCGGCGGCCCTGCACGCCGACGTCTGCGAGATCTACACCGACGTGGACGGCATCTTCAGCGCCGACCCGCGCATCGTCGGAGACGCCCGGCGCCTCGACACCATCACCTACGAGGAGATGCTGGAGATGGCCGCGTGCGGGGCGAAGGTGCTGCACCTGCGGGCCGTCGAGTACGCCCGCCGCTACTCCGTCCCGCTGCGCGTGCGCAGCTCGTACAACGACAAGCCGGGATCGCTCGTCTCCGGCTCGATCGAGGAGATCCCCTTGGAGAACGCGATCATCACCGGGGTCGCGCACGACCGCTCCGAAGCCAAGATCACCGTGGTCGGGGTGCCGGACACACCGGGCATGGCCGCGCGGATCTTCCGCACCGTGGCCGACGCCGAGATCAACATCGACATGGTGCTGCAGAACATCTCCCGCACCGGCGAGACGTTCACAGACATCACGTTCACGCTGCCCCGCACCGACGGCGCCCGGGCGGTGTTCGCGCTCACCGCCGCCCAGCCCGAGATCGGCTTCGGCGAGATCGTGCACGACGCCGAGGTGGGGAAGGTCTCGCTGGTCGGCGCCGGGATGCGCAACCACCCCGGGGTCACGGCCACGTTCTGCGAGGCCCTCTCGAAGGCGGGCATCAACATCGAGACCATGAACACCTCGGAGATCCGGATCTCGGTGATCTGCCGGATCGACCAGCTCGACGACGCGGTGAAGGCGCTGCACGACGCGTTCGAGCTCGGCGGCGGGGAGCAGGCCGTGGTGTACGCGGGAACGGGCCGATGAGCGGCTCCGCCGCCCGTGCGCGGCAAACGTCGCCAGGGCAACAGAACTCACGCACGAGCGCCGGAGGCGTGGTGCTCGCGATCGTGGGCGCCACCGGCGCCGTCGGCACCACCATGATCGAGATCATCGACGCGCGGGAGAGCGTGCCGTGGTCGGAGATCCGGCTCGTGGCGTCGGCCCGCTCCGCAGGCAGGGTCCTGCGGGTGCGCGGTGAGGACGTCACCGTGCAGGCGCTCGCGCCGGAGGTCTTCGACGGCGTCGACATCGCGCTGTTCGACGTGCCCGATGAGGTGAGCGCCGAATGGGCCCCGATCGCCGCGGCCCGGGGCGCGGTGGCCGTCGACAACTCCGGGGCGTTCCGGATGGACCCGGACGTGCCGCTCGTCGTCCCGGAGGTGAACGCCGAGGAGGCCGCGAACCGGCCCAGGGGCATCATCGCCAACCCCAACTGCACCACGCTGTCGATGATCGCGGCGATGGGCGCGCTGCACCGCGAGTTCGGGCTGGAGGCGCTGGTCGTGGCGTCGTACCAGGCCGCATCCGGAGCCGGGCAGCCCGGTATCGACCGGTTGCAGGCGGAGCTGTCGGCCGTCGCAGGGAAGGACGTGGGCAAGCGGGCGGGCGACGTCGCGTCCGCCGTCGCCGGGCTCCCCGAGGGCTCACCGTTCCCGGCGCCGCTGGCGCTGAACGTCATCCCGTGGGCGGGGTCGCTCAAGGAGGACGGCTGGTCGTCGGAGGAGCTGAAGGTCCGCAACGAGTCCCGCAAGATCCTGGGGATCCCCGGCCTCAAGGTGTCCGCCACCTGCGTACGGGTCCCGGTGATCACCACTCACGCGCTGGCCGTGCACGCCACGTTCTCGCGCGAGGTCTCGGTCGAGGCCGCGCGCAAGGTGCTCGGGGCGCAGCCGTCGATCGTGCTGCGCGACGACCCGGCCGCGGGGGAGTGGCCGACGCCGGCCGACACCGTGGGTCAGGACCCGACGGTGGTCGGGCGGGTCCGCCAGGCGCTGGACTTCCCGAACACGCTCGAACTGTTCGTCTGTGGTGACAACCTGCGCAAGGGCGCGGCACTCAACACCTACGAGATCGCGGAGACGGTCGCCACCGCTCCGTAGAGGGAGTACCCATGGCCTTCGAGGAGCTGCTGCGCCGGTACGAGGCAGGTGGTGGGCATCTGGCCGCCGCCAGGGCGGAGGGGCTCGCTGTCCCGCCCGCCCTCCGCACCGTCGTCCTGACCTGCATGGATTCGCGGATCGACGTGTTCGCGCTGTTCGGGATGGCGCTGGGCGAGGTGCACGTGCTGCGCAACGCGGGCGGGGTGGTCACCGACGACATGATCCGCTCGCTGACCATCAGCCAGCGCAAGCTGGGCACCCGCGACGTGCTGATCGTGCAGCACTCCGGGTGCGGTCTCGGCACGTTCACCGACGACGACTTCACCGAGGAGCTCGCACAGGAGGTCGGGATGCGGCCGTCATGGCGCACCCACGCGTTCCTGGACCCGATCGTCAGTGTGCGGCGGGACATCGCGCAGCTGCGCCACGACCCGTTCCTGGTGGACGGCACCAGGGTCCGCGGCTTCGTGCTGGACATCGAGTCGTTCGCGCTGGAGGAGGTCTTCGTGGAGGAGGGCCTCTCCGCCGCCGGCTGACCCGACCCCGGAGGAAGTCAGGCGGTGATCACGGCCGGGCCGGCAGGCGGAGGGTGCTCGTGACCGCGCGATGGTCGGTGCCGGCGACGTCGTGTATCGCGAACTCCTCGGCGGCGATGCCGGCCGTGGCGAACACGTGGTCGATCTGCGGGCCGATCACGGCGCGCACGCTCGGGCCGAAGCTGTAGGGGCCCCAGGTCGGCGTGAGCCCCTCCCCCCGCTGTGATGCGGCGTCACCGCAGCCCGCGGTGCCCGAGCGCAGCGCGGAGTGATCCAGGGTGGCGTTGAAATCGCCCACCACGACGGCGGGCGACGGTGCGGCACACCACCGCTGCAGGTACTCCAGATCCGACACCCAGTCGGGCACCGACCCCGGCGTCGGGGCGACGGCGTGGAACGCCACGAACTGCAGCGAGCCCAACCCACCTCCGGTGACGACGACGTCGGGGAAGGCGGCCGTGTCGTGGCCGACCTGCACGTCGACGTTCCCGAGCCGTTCGGACACCCCGGCCGTCACGTTGTCCACATCGGCGCCACCGGCGCCGGTGGACGGGTACAGCCGGTAACCCATCGGTTCGATCAACGGAGCCAGCCGGGTCGAGAACCGGCGCCCGGTCTCCTCCAGCGAGATCACGTCGGGCTGCTCGGAGCGGATCAGCGCGGCGAGCTCACCGACGTCGGCCCGGCCCTCGAAGGTGTTGAGCGCCAGCACCTTCAGCGGGGTGCCGCCGGTGGGAAGGGGATCGGCGACGACGCGGGGGAGCGTCACCCCGGCGCCGACGAGCAGCACCGCGAGTGCACCGGCGACGAACGGCCACACCCGGCGGTCGTAGCGGAGCATCACCGCCAGCAGCGCGCAGAGCACGAGCAGGCCGGCCAGCACCGAGGGCCGGAACGACACGAGCTGGGCGAACGGGCTGCGCCGATCGAGTCCGAAGAGCAGGTCCGGCACCGCGATTGCGGCAACCGCCAGCGTGAACAGGAGCGCCACGAGATATCGGAAGGCCTGCCGGGCGCGGCGGCGGGGCAGTGGCGGCGCGGTCACCTCGTCGATCCTGCCCTAGGCGGTTGAGAGGTGGCTGAGAATCGGGTTCGGCTGCCCAGCCACGACATCCACGCAGCCACCCCGGCCACGGCGACGCCGGCCGCGCCCACGGTGATCACGGCGACCGACGGCGAACCGACGTCGATCAGCAGCCCGGCGACCGGGGTGGCGAAAGCGGCCCCCGCCGTGATCGACGATCCGTGCAGGCCGGTGGCGAGGCCGCGCGAGTGCTCGGGGGCCAGCGTGGTGACGGCTTCCGAGCTGGCCGCCAGGGACGGCGCGCAGAGCAGCCCGGTGGGCACGAGCAGCAGGAGGTAGCTCCACCAGGGACCAGCGGTGGCGACCAGCAGGGCGGTGGCCCCGAGTGCGGCCACGAGCGCGAACAGCGGCACCGAGCGGCGGGCCGCGCCGTAGGCGAACCCGCCGGCGACCGAGGCCAGGCACCACACCCCGTTGACCACCGGCAGCGCGGCCACCTGCCCCATGGTCTGCAGACCGGCGATCATCGAGAGCTCGGTGCCGAGCACGACGAAGACGGCGGCCGTGGTGGCGAGGAGCGCGGCGGCCATCCGGAGGTCGAGCCAGGTGCGTACCGGTGCCGCCGGCCGATCGCCCGCCGCCGCGCCCGCGCTGCGGGTGGGTGGGTTCAGCAGCCACAGGGCGACCCCGGACGCCACCCAGCCGGCTCCGACCATCCACAGGGCGGCGGCCGTGGACACGTTCAGCGCCAGCACGGTGCCCGCGGCCGGCCCGACGATGTAGGACAGCTCGGCCGACATCGAGTCGAGTGCGAACGCCGGGCGTCGTCGCCCGGCAGGCACGACGGTGGCCAGCGACTGCCGCACCACCGAGTAGACGGGCAGGCTGAGCAGGCCGGCGAGGAAGGCCCCCGCCAGCAGCGCGGCGTAGGGCAGCCCGGGGGCGATGCTCCAGAAGACACCTTCGGCCACCGTGCTGAGCGCGAGCACCGTGCGGAGCCCGCGCCGATCGACCAGGCGCCCGAGCAGCGGAGCGCCGATCGCCGTGCCCACCGTGGACGCCGCCCCGACGAGCCCTGCCGAGCCGTAGCCGTGCCCCAGCGTGAGGACGACGTGCAGCGTGACGACGATGGCCGCCGCCGCCGCGGGGATGCGCGCCAGGAACCCGACCGCCGTGAGCGTGGCGACGCCCGGGAGCCGGAGCACCTCGCGGTAGGCGTTCATGCCTGCATCATGGCGCGGGGCACCGACAGAATCGGACCGGATTCCCCCACCCCGCGAGTCGGCACGATCCGGTGCGCGAGTGTGCAGGGAGGCGTGGGCGCTCAGCCCCGGCGTGCGGCAGCGTGAGGGCATGCACCTGCCCGATGGAGAACCCGAGTTCGGTCCGTGGCGCGTCTCCTCCGTCCACGACTTCTTCGACTGGGCCGACCTCATGGCCGACGGCGTGCTGCGGCCGCTCCCGGTTCCCGGGCGATGATCGCCGGCGTCGTGACACGATCGCCGGATGTCGGAACCATGGTGGAAGTCCGCCGTCGTCTACCAGATCTACCCACGCTCCTTCGCCGACTCCAACGGGGACGGCATCGGTGACCTGCCGGGCATCACGTCCCGACTGGACCACCTCGCGTTGCTGGGCGTCGACGTGATCTGGCTGTCGCCGATCTACCGCTCCCCGCAGGACGACAACGGCTACGACATCAGCGACTACCAGGACATCGACCCGGTGTTCGGCACGCTCGACGACTTCGACGAGCTGCTCGCGGCCGTCCACAGCCGGGGGATGAAGCTGGTGATGGACCTCGTGGTCAACCACACCAGCGACGAGCACCCGTGGTTCGTGGAGTCGCGCAGCTCCACCGACAACCTCAAGCGCGACTGGTACTGGTGGCGTCGCGAGGCCAACGACTGGCAGTCGTTCTTCTCCGGCTCCGCGTGGCAGCTCGACGACACCACCGGCGAGCACTACCTGCACCTGTTCTCCGCCAAGCAGCCGGACCTGAACTGGGAGAACCCCGAGGTCCGCCGCGCCGTCCACGCCATGATGCGGTGGTGGGTCGACCGCGGCGTCGACGGCTTCCGGATGGACGTCATCAACCTGATCTCCAAGCCGGTGGCGACGCCCGGGCTCGCGAGCGACCCTTCGAACGACCTCCCCGACGGCGACGCCAGCGCGCTGTGTGCCGACGGGACGCGCGTGCACGAGTTCCTCCAGGAGATGCACCGGGAGGTGCTGGCCGGCCGTGACCTGGTCACCGTCGGCGAGACTCCCGGCGCGACAGTCGCCGATGCCCGGCTCTACAGCGACCCGGCTCGCGCCGAGATCGACATGGTGTTCACGTTCGAGCACGTCGGGCTGGACGCGGGCGCCACCAAGTGGGACCTGGTGCCGCTGCGGCTCACCGCGCTGAAGGCGAACCTCAGCGCCTGGCAGGACGGGCTCGCCGAGGCCGGCTGGAACTCGCTGTACTGGGACAACCACGACCAGCCGCGCATCGTCTCCCGCTGGGGCGACGACGGCGAGCACCGCGTGGCCAGCGCCAAGAGCCTGGCCACGGTGCTGCACCTGCTGCGCGGCACGCCGTACGTCTACCAGGGCGAGGAGCTGGGCATGACCAACGCCCACTTCACCGCGCTCGACCAGTACCGCGACATCGAGTCGGTGAACTGGGCGGCGCGAGCGGCGCTGCCCCCGGAGCAGGTGCTGCACGCGCTGGCGGTGAAGTCGCGGGACAACGCCCGCACGCCCGTGCAGTGGGACGACGGGCCGCACGCCGGCTTCACCACGGGCGAGCCCTGGTTGCCGGTGAACCCGAACCACGCCGAGATCAACGCGGCTGCGGCGGTGGCCGACCCGGACTCGGTGTTCCACCACCACCGCAGGCTGATCGCGCTGCGCCACACCCACCCGGTCGTGGTGCACGGCGACTACCGGCTGCTGCTTCCCGACGACGAGCAGGTGTTCGCCTACGCCCGCACCCTGGACGGGGTGTCGCTGCTGGTGGCGGCCAACCTCAGCGGCGAGCCCGCGAAGATCGACCTCGGGTCCGACGCGCGGCTGGTCGACGGGGATCTCGTCCTCGGCACCCACGGCGAGCCGGTACCCGGCGCACTGCGGCCGTGGGAGAGCGTGGTGGTCCTCGCCCGGGGGTGATCATCGGTTGGGTGCATCCCCGGCCGCATCCGGCCGTCAGTGCACCGAGCCAGTGATCATGGAGCCCTCCGCCGGGTCCCGCTGAGCAGCCCGGCCGTGCTCCGGCCGGCCGGGCGCCGGCCGCCGTCACGTCGCCAGCCACACCGCCGTGTCGCCGGGGAGGGCGTCGCCGACCTGGCCGTCGCTGGCCAGCAGGACCCGCGCGCCGGTCGGCAGCGGCACCGGTGCGGAGCCCAGGTTGACCAGGCACGCGAAGCCCGGGCCGCGGTCGAACGCGATCACGTCACCCCCGGCCTCGGCCCGCCACTGCATCGAGCCGTCACCCAGGTCCGGGCGCTCGCGGCGCAGGTGCAGAGCCGAGCGGTAGAGCTCCAGCATCGACGACGGGTCGCCGGACTCCGCCTCCACGGTGAGCCCGACCCAGTCCGCCGGCTGGGGCAGCCAGGTCCGCGCGGCCGTCGTGAAGCCGTACGGCGGCGCGGCGCCCGACCACGGGATCGGGACGCGGCAGCCGTCGCGGCCGCGGTCGGTGTGGCCCGAACGCGCCCACGTCGGGTCCTGGAGCACGTCCGCGGGGAGGTCCTCCACCTCGGGCAGCCCCAGCTCCTCGCCCTGGTAGACATACGCGCCACCGGGCAGCGCGAGGGTCAGCAGCAGCGCAGCGCGGGTCCGGCGCTCGCCGACCGCGAGGTCGTACGGCATGTCCAGCAGGTCCTGGAGGCGGTGCATGCCCGGGACCTGCTCGTGGCGTGCGTAGCGGGACAGGTGCCGCACGACGTCGTGGTTGGACAGCACCCAGGTCGGAGGGGCGCCGACCGCCACGTGCTCGCCGAGCGTGTCGTCGATCGCCTTGCGCAGCTCCGGTCCGCTCCAGGGCGCCACCAGGTACCCGAAGTTGAACGCGGTGTGCAGCTCGTCGGGCCGCAGGTAGTGCGACAGCCGCTCCGGCTCGTCCACCCAGGCCTCGGCGACGAACACGCGCGGCGGGTCGTAGGAGTCGGCCACGGCGCGCCACTCGCGGTAGACCTCGTGCACCTCGTCGCGGTCCCAGTGCGGGTGCGGGCGCCAGGGCGGCAGCACCCACCGGCCGTCGACCTCGACGTGCTTGCGCGGGTAGACCAGATCGCCGACGTCGGGCAGGCCCGGTTCCTTGATCAGCGAGTGGGCGACGTCGATGCGGAAGCCGTCGACGCCACGGTCGAACCAGAACCGCAGCGTGTCGGTGAAGTCGGCGCGCACGTCCGGGTGCTCCCAGTTGATGTCGGGCTGCTCCGGTGCGACGAGGTGCAGGTACCACTCGCCGTCGGGGACCCGGGTCCACGCCGGGCCCCCGAAGTTGCTGGCCCAGTCGTTGGGAGGGTCCTCGCCGTTGCCGGGCCGGAACACGTAGCGCTCGCGGGCCGTCGAGCCCGGCCCGGTGGCCAGCGCCTCCTGGAACCACGGGTGCCGGTCGGAGGTGTGGTTCGGGACGATGTCGAGCAGCACGCGCAGGCCGAGCGCGTGCGCCTCCGCGACGAGCGCCTCGGCGTCGGCGAGCGTGCCGAACCGCGGCTCGACGTCGCGGTAGTCGATCACGTCGTAGCCGGCGTCGGCCATCGGCGACGGGTACCACGGGTTGATCCAGACGGCGTCCACCCCGAGGGACGCGATGTGGCCGAGCCGGGCCCGCAGCCCGGCGATGTCGCCCAGCCCGTCCCCGTCGCCGTCGGCGAAGCTGCGGATGTAGACCTGGTAGATGACGGCGCTACGCCACCAGTCGTTCACGGAGGGCCCTTCTGGGGAGAGAGAAGCGCACCGGAGGCTGGGTGCCTCCGGTGCGCGTCGGGTGGAAGGTCGTGCGGGCTAGCTCTTGACGCCACCTGCCGTGAGACCGGACACGATCCGGCGCTGGAAGATCAGCACCATGATGATCAGCGGGATGGTGAGGATCATGCCCGCGGCCATGATCGTGCCGGTCGGGATGTCACGCCCGGTGGTGCCGGTGAAGAACGTGACGGCGACCGTGGCCGTGCGGATCGAGGCCTTGTTGGTCATGGTCAGGGCGATGATGTACTCGTTCCACGCCGCGACGAACACGATGATCGCGGTGGTGAACACGCCCGGGGCGGCGATCGGGATGATCACCTTGCGGAACGCCTGCCCCTGGGTGCAGCCATCGATCATGGCGGCCTCCTCCAGCTCCGCCGGCATCTGGCGGAAGAACGCCGTCAGGTTCCACACCGCGAGCGGCAGCGCGAACGACATCGCCGGCAGGATCAGCGCCTGGTAGGTGTTGATCCAGCCGATGTCGGTGAACAGCTTGAACAGCGGGATGACCATGGCGATGCCCGGGAACATCGAGCAGGCGATGATGATTCCCAGCGCTGCGTTCTTGAACCGGAAGTCCAGCCGGGCCAGCGCGTAGGCCGCGATCGTGCCGATCAGCAGCGTCAGTACCGTGACGACACCGGCCACGACCACGCTGTTGAACAGGGCGATGGCGAAGTTGTTCTTCGCGTCGAACACGTCGATGAAGTTCTGGAACGACACGGGCGCCGGGATGGGCGCGATGGAGAAGGTGTCGCTGGGCTGCCGGAGGCTGGTGACGAGCATCCAGTAGAACGGCGCCAGACAGTAGATGATGATCAGCGCGATGCCGACGTACGCGGCCCACATGCCATAGGGCTTCTTGGCCTGGACGACCTCGACCTCCGTCGCCGGCGTTCCGCCCGTCGTGCCCTTCGTCGTGTCGATCGTGCTGCTGCTCACGGCTGGTCTCCCTTCGCGACAGTGCGCAGGCCCCGGCGGCGCCCGGCGGGCTTCGGGGTCTTGGCGCGGTTGTCGCCGATGACGTCGGCCCCGAGGAGCTTGACGAACGCGTACGACACGAGCACGACGTAGAGGAACAGCACGAACGCGTAGGCGGCGGCCGGTCCGTATCGCGAGTTGGTGTTCTCGAGGAACGCGAGGATCGAGATCGTCTCGACGCTCGGCTTCTGTGCCCCGATGAGCACGAACGGCAGGTCGAACATGCGCAGGTTGTCCAGCAACCGGAACAGGACGGCCACCAGCAGCGCGGGCTTGACCAGCGGGAGGGTCATGCTCCAGAACTGCCGCCACGCGTTGGCGCCGTCGATCTTCGCGGCCTCGTAGACCTCGGCCGGGATCACCTGCAGGCCGGCCAGCACCAGCAGCGCGATGAACGGCGCGGTCTTCCAGGTGTCGGCGATGATCACGGCGAGCTTGGCCTGGAAGCCGTCGGTGGCCCACAGGATCTGCTGGCCGAGGATGGAGTTGGCGACGCCGTTGGCGTCGAAGATCCACTTCCAGAGAAGTGCCGAGACCACCGTCGGGATGGCCCACGGCACCAGGATGCTCGCGCGGATCAGCCCCTTGCCCTTGAACGCCTTGTTCATGATCAGGGCCATCGCCATCCCGAGGACGACCTCGATGACCACGCAGACCACCGTGAAGAACGTGGTGTTGTAGAACGCGTTCCAGAACCGGGCTCCCGCGTCGCCGGAGAAGATGGCGGCATAGTTGTCGACTCCGACGAACGTGTCGCCCTGCACGACGAAGCCGTCGGCGTCCACGCCCTGGCCCTGGGAGAACAGTGACTGGTAGATGGCGGCCAGGATCGGATAGCCGATGACGAGCAGCAGCACCGCCATCGTGGGAGTCAGGAGCTTTGTCGCGAGCGCTCCCTGCTTCCGGGTATCGACTTCCTTGGTCTTCTTCGGAACGGGCGTCTGCGGCGGCGCCTCGACCACTGCCATGCTGACCCTCCTTGTACCGAGACGGGGCGGCGGGCCGTGCGCCCGCCGCCCCACTCACGATCTTCTCTGCCGTAGTCGTCGGTGGTGCGGTGGTGATCAGCTTCCGCTGGTCAGGGCCTCCAGCTTGGTCTGGAGCTGACTCAGAGCCTGGTCCGATGTCATCGTTCCCTGCAAGGCGCCATAAGCGGCGTCCTGGATGGCCAGCGTCGCGTCGCCGTAGCGAACGACCTTCGGCCGGGCCTTGGCGGACAGGATCGACGCCTTGAGGGTGGTCAGGTACGGCAGCGTCGACTGCAGGGTGGTGTCGTCGTAGATCGACGTGTACACGGGCGCCAGCGATGCCTTCTCGACCTGGGTCGTGTTGGCCTCCTTGCTCGTGTAGAAGTTGATGAAGTCCGCCGCGGTCTTCTTGTTCTTGGCGAAGGCCGAGATCGCGAGCGCGTGCCCGCCCAGGCTGGAGACGCCGGGGCCGTTCAGGCCGGGCAGCGCGGCGACGGCGAACTTGCCGTTGACCTTCGACGATCCGTCGGTCTTCTCGGCCAGCGTGTACATGTAGGGCCACTGGCGCTCGAAGACGAGCTTGCCCTCCTGGAAGGCGCGGCGGCCCTCCTCCTCCTTGTAGGTGATGGCCTCCTTCGGGATGTAGCCCTCCTTGAAGCCGTTCACCAGGAAGTCGAGGCCGGCCTTGGCCTCGGGGGTGTTGACGTTGGGCTTGCCCGAGTCGTCGGTGATGACGCCGCCGGCACCGTTGATGGCCTCGGCCGCGTTCACGGTGAGGCCCTCGTACTTCTGGTACTGGCCCGCGAAGCAGTTGACGCCCGCGCCCGCCGGGGTGGCGGCGACCTTCTTGCAGGCGTCGATGAGTTCCGCGTAGGTCTTCGGCGGGGCGGCCACGCCGGCGGCCTGCAGCAGGTCGGTGCGGTAGTACAGCATGCCGCCGTCGGACGCGTACGGGACCGCGTAGAGCTTGTCCTTGTACTTCGCCGAGTCGAGCACGGGCGGCAGGAAGTCCTTGGTGTTCGGGAACGTGTCCGCGGGCAGCTCGACGATGTAGCGGTTGGCCGCGAACTCCGACGTCCAGACGTTGTCGACGGCGAGCACGCTGTACGCGTCGGACTTGGCGTTGGCGTTCTGGATCATCTGCGCGCGCTGGGCGTCCGCGTCCTCGGGGAGCTCGATCAGCGTCACCTTCTGGTCCGGGTGATCAGCGTTCCACTTGTCGAGCTGGCCCTGGACGAAGTTGGACGTGTCCTTGCCCTGCACGAGGGTGATCGGCCCGACGCCATCGAGCGCCGTGGTCGCGCCACCGGCGCTCGTGCTGCTTCCCCCACCCCCACAGGAGCTGAGGAGGAGGGCGGCGGCAGCCGTCAAGGCTCCGACCGCGAGTGGCCTGCGGCGCATGCTCGTTTCCCTTTCGTTGAGCCGGAAGCGCTGTCCCTCGACGAGCGAGGATAGACAGCGTTTGCGGTGAGTAGAGTGTCACGGATCACCTCCATGGGATAGAGGTGAACATGCCGTTTCCATTTCGTGACCTGGCCGTGTGGTTGTCATGTGCACACTGGTCACGCCAGGAGTGGAAGCGCTTGCAGAGAGGTGGTGGGATGGCGGACGACACGAACCCTGTGCGGGCCCGGCGGGCCAAGCACGCCAGCATCGTGGACGTGGCGCTGCTCGCCGGTGTCTCGGCGGCCACGGTCTCCCGTTCCCTGCGCGGTCACCACAATGTCTCATCCGCAACCCGTCAGCGCGTGATGGAAGCCGCCAGGGAGCTGTCCTACAGCGCGTCGCCCCAGGCATCCGGGCTGGCGTCGGGCCGCACCGGCACGATCGGGGTGGTCGTCCCGTTCGTCACGCGCTGGTTCTTCGCCAACGCCGTCGCCGGCGTCTACGACGTGCTGCACGACGCGGGCCTCGACGTGATGCTCTACCACCTGGGCAGCGCCGACGCCCGCGACCGGTTCTTCGAACGGATGCCGCTCGCGCGCCGTGTCGACGGCGTGGTCACGATCTCGCTCCCGCTCGGTGAGGAGCACACGCTGTCACTGCGCGCGCTCGACATGCCGCTCGTGACGCTCGGCGCCCGGCTGCCGGGCGTGTCGTGCGTCCGCATCAACGACGCGGTGGCGATGCGGCACGCGGTGCACCACCTCCTGCACCAGGGGCACGAGGACATCGCGATGATCTCCGGCGTCGAGGACGACCAGGCGTTCGGGTTCGCCTCCTCCCGCGAGCGTCGCGAGAGCTTCGAGCAGACGCTCGCCGATGCCGGCCACCTGCCCCGCCGGGATCTGATGATCACCGGTTCCTACGGCATCGAGGGGGGCGCGCAGGCGATGACCGAACTGATGGCCGCGCGGCGCCTGCCCACTGCGGTCGTGGCCGAGTACGACGAGCTCGCGATCGGCGCCCTGCGCACGCTGCGCCGGGCGAGCATCCCGGTGCCCGGCCGCGTGTCGGTGATCGGGATGGACGACCACGAGATGGCGTCGGTCGTCGACCTCACCACCGTGGCCCAGCCCGTGCAGGAGCAGGGCGCCACGGCGGCGCGGCTCCTGCTGGACATCCTCGCGGGCAGGCGCACCGAACCCGCCGACGTCGTGGTGCCCACCCGGCTGGTCGTGCGCGGCAGCACCGGGGCGCCGCACTCCCGGGGACCGGAGAACTGAGGCTGGTCACCGCGCCGCACGCGTGGCTACAGTGCGATCGCCCTCACACTCGGATCGTCCGGCACGTTCCTGCCGGTGGGAAGGATCACGGCCATGGCCACTGTCACGTTCGACCACGCCTATCGCATCTATCCGGGCTCCACGAAGCCCGCGGTGCAGGACCTCTCTCTCGACGTCGCCGACGGCGAGTTCCTGGTCCTCGTCGGACCGTCGGGATGTGGCAAGTCCACCTCCCTGCGCATGCTGGCGGGGCTCGAGGACATCAACAAGGGATCGATTCTCATCGGCGGCCGCGACGTCACGCGCGTGCCCCCGAAGGACCGCGACATCGCGATGGTCTTCCAGAACTACGCGCTCTACCCGCACATGACCGTCGGCGACAACATGGGCTTCGCGCTCAAGATCGCCGGTGAGTCGAAGGCGACCATCGCCGAGCGGGTCGCGGAGGCCGCCAAGATCCTCGACCTCACGGAGTTCCTGGACCGCAAGCCCAAGGCCCTCTCCGGTGGCCAGCGCCAGCGCGTCGCGATGGGCCGCGCGATCGTCCGCAACCCGCAGGTGTTCTGCATGGACGAGCCGCTGTCCAACCTGGACGCCAAGCTCCGCGTCTCCACCCGCACGCAGATCGCCTCGTTGCAGCGCCGGCTCGGCGTCACCACCGTCTACGTGACCCACGACCAGGTCGAGGCCATGACCATGGGCGATCGCGTCGCGGTGCTCAAGGACGGCCTCCTGCAGCAGGTCGACACGCCGCGGCAGATGTACGACAAGCCGAAGAACGTGTTCGTCGCGGGCTTCATCGGTTCGCCCGCGATGAACCTGCTGCCGGTCGAGATGACGGGCGACATCCTGCACTTCGGGTCGGCCGAGATCCGCGTGCCGCGCCAGGCCGCGGATGCCACCGCCGGTTCCCGGATGGTCACGGTCGGCGCGCGACCCGAGGACATGAAGATCGTCGACTCGGGACACGGACTGGCCACGGAGGTGGAGGTCGTCGAGGAGCTCGGCGCCGATGCCTACATCTACGGCAGCACCGACCTGGCCGGGGAGCGCAGGCCGATCATCGCGCGGGTCGACGGCCGCAACGTTCCGGAGAAGGGTGCGATCCTGCACCTGGCCCCTGACGACGCGCGCCTGCACATGTTCGCCGGCGACACGGGCGAGCGCATCGAGCTCTGACGCACGCCCCATCCGAACAGCGCGCACCGAGACCCCGACCCCGCGGAACGCTCGTTCCGGTCCCGCGAGGTCGGGGTCTCCGCGCGAGTCGGCACGAATCCGTCCGCGAGTGTGGACCCGGGAAGGTGTCGGCTCGCGCACGGATGTGTACCGACTCGCGCGCGGGATCGTGCAGACTCGCGGGTGGGGGCGGGGTCGGGTCAGCTTCCGACGGTGGCCGGGGCCGGCAGCGGCGCGCGCACGCGGACCTCACCGTCGACGATCTCGGCCGCCGGACGCAGCCCGGCCCGTCGCAGCAGCCGGGTGACGCCCAGGTCCTCCGGGCGGGCGACCGCGGTGAGCTCCGCAGCGCCCTGCTCGGTGGCCATGTCCGCCACGCGGCGCAGCAGCGCTGTGCCCAGGCCACGGCCGTGCCAGGCGTTCTCCACGAGGATCGCGAACCGCGCGCGGGCGTCGCCGTGGATGTCCAGGTTGGCCAGGCCGACGGCGCTGCCGCCGTCGGCGGTGACGGCCAGTACGGCCTGGCCCGAACCCGTCTCGCCGTAGAGGAGCTCGTCGAGCTGGCTGGAGGCGAGACGCGGCGTCGGGCTCAGGAACCGCGAGCGCCGGGCCGCGGGGGAGCAGCGCGCGTGCAGCGCTGCCACCAGCGGGGCGTCGGACGGGCCCGCGACCCGCATCCGGATCTCCGATCCGTCGCGCAGCACGATGATCCGTTCGGCGGGTGGGGCCGGGGTGGGAGTGCGCATCGCCAGCTGGGCGGCCAGTTCGAGCAGAGCGGCGGCTCGGGACAGCTCGGTGGCGGTGAACGGCCACGCGCGCCCCAGCCGCAGCTGCTGGGCGCCGACCCGCAGGGTGTGGATGTCGCCGGCCGGGTCGACCGCGGCCGGGTCCACCAGTCGCGCGCGCAGCAGCGTCGCGACCGCCCGGGGCGCGCTGCCGGGGTCGGCCACGACCATCCGGGCCAGTGCGAGCGCGGTGGTGGCGGGGTCGGACAGCTCGGTCGCGTCGGCGCGCACCAGCAGCGTGCAGGGGATGCCGGCCTTCTCGACGGCGTCGACCAGTGCGGTCGGGTCGACGGGCGCCGGCACCCGGACGAGCAGCTCGTCGGTGACGGAGCCGTCGTCGGCGGGCTCACCCACCACGTGCAGGGAGATGATGTTGCACCCCGCGGCGCCCACGGCGGTGGCCAGCTCACCCAGCCGCCCCGGACGATCTTCCAGCTCCACGTGTATGCGCCAGAGCACCACGGCGACCACCTCCTCGGGGACGGGTCCATCCTTCGCGGGGTGTGTTTCCCCGTCGCTACCGGGTCGTGACACGGCCGTCCCGGAGAGATATGTTGGACACAACATAGTTTCGAGGAGAGGACGCACCATGGCGGAAGCGATCTACACGGCGGAGGCGACCTCGTCGGGCGGTGGCCGTGACGGGCACGTCCGCAGCTCGGACGGGATCATCGACGCCGAGGTCAGGATGCCGCCCGCGCTGGGCGGGCCGGGCGGCGCCACCAACCCCGAGCAGCTCTTCGCTGCGGCCTACGCCACCTGCTTCCACGGTGCCATGCGCCTGGTGGCGAAGAACACGGGTGTGCAGGTACCCGACGGTGCCACCATCGACGCTTCGGTGAGCCTCGGCCCCGACGACACGGGCTTCGGCATCAGCGCGGTGGTCACCGCCCACCTGCCCGGCCTCGACCAGGCCCAGGCCGACGCGCTCGTCGAGGGCGCCCACCAGGCGTGCCCGTACTCGAAGGCCACGCGCGGCAACATCGACGTGGTGCTGAAGGCCACGGTCTGACCGCCTCCGACGGGTCTGACCGCCTCCGACGGTCGTGCGCGGAAACGGTTGCCCTGGCAGCCGTTTCCGCGCACGGGGCGTCAGCCCTGCACCGCACGGAGCGCGAAGTCGACCTCTGTGGCGAAGTGCCTGATCGACTGCTCCACCACCAGGCTCCCGTGGCCGGCGTCGAACCGGCTCACCTCGTACGGTACGTCCCCGCGGGCCGCGAGCGCGTCGAGGTAGTTGTCGATCTGCCGGATCGGGCAGCGCGGGTCGTTCTCCCCGGCCAGCACGAGCACCGGCGCGCGCACCGCGTCGACGTAGGTGAGCGGGGACGCCGCGCGGTAGGTCTCGGGCCTCTCGTCGGGCGAGCCCCCGAACAGGGCCCTGTCGAACGCCCGTAGCTGCTCCATCTCGTCCTCGTAGGCCGCGAGGTAGTCGGCCACCGGCACGCCCGCGAGCCCGGCCGCCCACCGCTCCGGCTGGGTTCCCACGGCCAGCAGCGCCAGGTACCCGCCCCACGACCAGCCCTCGACGACGCACCGCGCGGGGTCGGCGATCCCGGCCGCGACGCAGTGGTCGAACACCGCGGCCACGTCCTCCAGCTCGGTCGTCCCGGGGCGGCCCTCGATCGCGTCGCGCCACGCCGAGCCGTACCCCGTCGAGCCCCGGTAGTTCACCTCGACGACGACGAACCCGGCGTCCACCCACAGCGCGCGGACGGCGCTGAACCGGTCCTCGTCGGCCGCGTGCGGGCCGCCGTGCAGGCTGAAGACGACCGGGGCCGGGCCGTCCACGCCGGCCGGCCGGGCCACGAGCGCGTGCACCTCGCCGACCCACAGGTCCGCCACCGGCACCGAGCCCGGCGCGCGCTCGCCGGGCGGTGTGAGGAGCACGCGGTCGGTGCCGTCGGGGTGCAGTGCGCGGACCGTCGAGGGTTCGGCGGCCGACGAGCACGTGTACTCGACGGTGCCGTCCGGCCGGACGTCCGCCGACCCGACGCAGCCCGGCGCCACCGGCAGCTCGGTGAGCGTGCCGGTGGCCAGGTCGTAGCGGTGCAGGCGGGTGCGCGCGGCGTGGGTGTGCCAGACCAGCAGGAACGACGCGTCGGGGGAGAAGTCGGCCATCACCTCGCCGGGCAGGTCGAGCGGGAGCTCGGTCTCGGTGTCGGTGAGGACGTCCCAGACCAGCAGCTCCTCGCGTCCGCGGCGTTCGTGCAGCAGGAGCAGCCGCCCGTCGCCCGCGACCGGCGCGAACGCCAGCGGGCTCAGCGCCCTGCCGGGCCCGTCGGACTTCTCCGCCACCGCAGCGCCGTCGGACACCCGGAGCACGCGCACCGCCGGGTGGCGGGAGTCGCCGTGCTCGGAGTGGCTGATCGCCAGCAGCGTCTCGTCCTCCGACAGCGCCCCGACCCCGGCGTCCTCGCTGTGCTCGTAGACCACCTCGGCGGGGCCCTGGTCGCGCCGCACCCAGATCTTCGTGCCGTCGTCGGTGGAGGTGCCGGCCGCGACCACTGCCCGGCCGATCTCCAGACCCGCGGAGTAGCCGTCCTCCACCCCCGGGACGGCGGGTGCGGCGCCCGATCCGGCGGGCAGGCCGCCGAAGGGCTCGGTGACCCAGTGGCCGAACTCGTCGCCGTCGGTGTCGGCGAACCACCAGACCGCCTCGCCGTCGGGCGGGAGCGTCGCGGCGTAGGTGCCGCTCTTGCGGTCGGTGACCTGGCGGTGCACGCCCGTGGCCCGGTCCCACGTGTAGACCTCGATGGTGCCGCTGGCGTTCGACGTGTAGAGCGAGCGGTCCGGGGCGTCGCGCGCCCAGCCCGGACGCGACATGCGGGCGGCGGTGAACCGGGCCCGCCAGCGCTGCTCGCGACCGTCGTCGGCGAACAGACGATCAGGCACGGGCGCAACGGGGTGAGAGGTCATACCCTGTGCTCCTCGGTCGGCGCGGTCATGACCCGATCCTGCCATCATCGCTGATGTGACCGAGCCCGTCCGCCCCGAGGACCTGCGCGTCTCCGACGCCGAGCGCAGCATCGTCTCGCAACGGCTGCACCAGGCGCACGACGCCGGGCAGCTCGACCTCATGGAGTTCGACGAACGGCTGCGGGCCGTGCTGGCGGCGCGCACCCGTGGTGAGCTGCTGCGCACCACGGCCGACCTGCCGGACGTGCCGCCCGCCGCGGCTCCCGCTCCGCGGCCGGGCCGCGCTCCGGTCTTCTCCGACACCGGCGGCGGCACCACGATGCGGGTGCTCACCATCATCTGGGCGTCGATCGTGGTGGTGAACCTGGTGGTGTGGGGGATCGTCTCGATCACCAACGTCGAGCTGCTCTATCCGTGGTGGGTGTGGGTGGCCGGCCCGCCCGGGGCGGTGCTGGCCGTGCTCTACGCCGCGGGGATCGGGCGGCCCCGGCGACCCTGAGGCGCGGGCGGCGGGGCGTGATCATCGGCTCGGTGCGCTCCCGGCCGGGAACGCACCGAGCTGCCGATCGAGGTCAGCGCACCTTCTCCGGGATGTGGTCGAGGGCGTCGAGGACGTGCCCGGCGACCTTGACGGCGGCCTTCTCGTCGAGCTTCGAGTGCTGCCGGATGGCGTCGGCGACGAGGGCCACCCGCTGGTCGTGGATGGAGATGTAGGTGCTGGTGCTGGACACGGTGGTGCTCCGGTCTCCGGGCGAGGACGCGCCGGGGTGGGCTGACGGGTGCGCCCCGGCCGCGGGCGCGGCCGGGATCGGCGTCGTGGTGAGTCGGGGACGACGCGGACTCGAACGTCCGCGTGCGGAGTGCGCCCGACGGCTCCGATCCTACTCCCGAGGCGGGTTGCGCCCTGGTGTCGCGACGCGGATGTGGGCCGTCGCCGGTGGTGGTTGCGGCAGGGCGGGAGCGGTGTCACGCGGGGTCACCGAGCCGGTCACCCGATCGGCGATACGATCGGCCCCGGAGCGAGGACGAGGAGGCGGCGCTGGAGTGACGCGACCTACGACGGCGGTCGCTGCCCCGGCCCGCTCGCTCGCCGCCATCCGGCCCGGCCTGCTCGCGCTGCCCGTCGCTTTCGTGTTGGCCCTGACCTCGTCGCTGGTGCTCTGGCCGGGCCACGGCGCCGTCGGGATCACCGGCTGGGCCACGACGGTGCTGTGGACGCTGCCCACCGTCGGCTCGGTCCTCGGGATCGGCGGCGCGATCCGCACCACGCGCAGAGTCCGTGCCGCGCAACGGCAGGACCCGCCGGTCACCTCCGTGCCGGAGCGGCTGGTGGTGGTCGTCCCGACGATCGGGCGCCCGGACACGCTGCCCGCACTGCGCCGCGTGATCCGCTCCTGCGGCCATCTCGCCGGGCCGTTCCCGGACCACCGCATCGACATCGTGGTCGAGGAGGGCTGCGCGGCGGGCGCGGCGATCCGGGCGCTCGCCGCGGCGACGCCCTCGGCCCGGGTGCTGACCGTGCCCCGGGGCTACGCCACCCCGCGCGGAACCCGGTTCAAGGCCCGCGCCAACCAGTACGCCATGACCCTGCGCGAGAGCCGCTCGGACGTGTGGGTGCTGCACCTCGACGACGACACCGCGATCGGTCCGGACACCGCGGGCGAGCTCGCCCGGTTCGTCGCCGCCCAGCGCGGCCCCGATGCCCGCCACCTCGGCCAGGGCGTGCTGACCTACCCGCGCGAGCTCGGCGCGAACCGGCTGCTGTGGCTGGCCGATGCCATTCGGCCCGCCGGGGACGTCTCGATGTTCGCGGCCACCACCGGCCGCGGCACGCCCCGGGCCGGGCTGCACGGTGAGCTGCTGCTCGTCCGGGCCTCGGTCGAGGCGGAGATCGGCTGGGACTTCGGGCCGCGGACGATGGTCGAGGACGCCCACTTCGCGCTGGAGTTCGCGCGCCGCCATCCCGGGCGCAGCGACTGGTTCCCCGGCCGCTGCTTCGGGGCCACGCCGGCGACGGTCGCCGGGTTCGTCGTGCAGCGCGAGCGCTGGGCGTGGGGGCTGCTGGTGCTGGCGTTCAGTGGCGCTGTGCCTCTGCGACACCGGCTCCTGCTGCTGCACAACGTGATCGTGTGGGCGTGCCTGCCGCTGCAGCACGTCGGCGTCGTCCTCGCGGTCGGCTGGCTGATCGGGGACACCAACACCCAACCGGCGGTGACGTGGCTGCTGCCGGTGTGGGCGATGAACCTCGCCTACAACGCCTGGAGCTACTGGTGCGGGCTGCGGCTCAACACCCTCGCCTCCGGTTCCGGCCCGGCCCGGTGGTGGGAGCGGGCGGCGGTCGTCGTCGGGATCCCGCTGTTCTCCCTGCTGGAGGCGGCCGGGGTGGCGCGCGGCGTGCTGCGCTTCGTGCGGCGGGACGTGTCGGCCTTCCCGGTGATCGCCAAACCCCGGTGATCTCGTGACCGAGCACTTCGGGCCCTACCGCCTCGACGCCCTCATCGGCCGCGGCGGCATGGGCGAGGTCCACCGCGCCTTCGACGAGCAGCGGCAGCGGACGGTCGCCGTCAAGCGCCTGCAGGCGCACCTCGCCTCCGATCCCGAGTACCGCGACCGGTTCCGCCGCGAGGCCGCGATGGCGGCGCGGCTCTCGGAGCCGCACGTCGTGCCGATCCACGACTACGGCGAGATCGACGGCCGGCTCTACCTCGACATGCGGCTCGTGGAGGGCAGCGACCTCGCCGCCGTGCTGCGCCGCGGCCCGATGTCGCCCGAGCGGGCGGTCGACGTGGTCTCCCAGGTCGCCGACGCGATCGACGCCGCGCACGCCGAGGGCCTCGTGCACCGGGACGTCAAGCCGTCCAACGTGCTGCTCGTGGGCCCGCCCGAGCGCGCCGCCGAACAGGGCTTCGCCTACCTCGCCGACTTCGGCATCGCGAGCGAGGCGGGCGACTCGACGGTCAGCAGGCCCGGGCTCGCGCTGGGCACCACGGCCTACATGGCGCCCGAGCGGATCTCGGGCGACGCCTACGACCGGCGCATCGATGTGTACTCGCTGGCCTGTGTCCTCTACGAGTGCTTGACGGGGGAGCGGCCGTTCCCGGCCGAGGAGCTGCTCGCGGCGGTGCAGGCCCACCTCACCACGCCCCCGCCGCGGCCGTCCGCGCGGCGGCGCGAGCTGCCGGCCGCGCTCGACGAGGTCGTCGTCCGGGGGATGGCGAAGCGGGCCGGGGACCGCTACGCGACGGCGGGCGAGCTGGGGGAGGCGGCGCGGGCGGCGATCGAGGCCGCGCCCGTCCGCAGTCGGCGGGTGCCCCGGGGGGTGCTGGTCGGCCTCGCCGTGGTCGCCGTCCTGGTGCTCGGGACCGTCGCCACCGTGGTCGCGCTGCGGCCCACCGGGCCCGTGCTGACGCTCGACACGAGCGTGGTGGTCGGGGTCGGGCCCGCGGGCCTCGCCATCGCACCGGACGGCCGCCGGGTGATCGTCACGAACCAGTCGATCGGCACGCTGTCGGTGATCGACGCGGCGACCGGAGCGCCGACCGCGGACCGGGTCGCGGTGCCCGGCGGCCCGAACGGAGTCGCTGCCACCCCGGACGGCACGGCGTACGTCTCGCAGACCGCGGCCGGGACGGTCGCGGTGCTGGACCCGGCGTTCCGACTGGTCCGCACGATCACGGTGGGCCGCTTCCCCGGCGGGCTCGCACTCGGCGGTGGCGGGCTCTTCGTCGGCAACACCGGCGACGGCACCGTGTCGGTGGTCGACACCGCGTCCGGGAGCGTCGTCGGGGCGCCGATCCCGGTGGGCGCCCAGCCGTCGGGCCTCGCGACCAGCCCCGACGGAACGCGGTTGTACGTGGCCGACTCGGGCTCCGACGACGTCACGGTCATCGACACGGCGACGCGCGCGGTGGTCGCGACCGTGCCGGTGGGCCGGGCTCCGTCGGCACTGGTGGCGGACGCGCGGCGGATCTTCGTGGCCGACCGCGGCGACGGCACGATCACCGTGCTCGACGCGGCGACGCTGCGGGTGTCGGCGAAGGTCGGGGTCGGGAACGGCCCGAGCGCCGTCGCGCTCTCGCCCGACGGCGCGCTGCTCTACGTCACCGACGCCGACGGCGGGGCCGCGCAGGCCGTCGACGTCGCGACGTTGCGCGCGGGGCCACCGACCGCCGTCGGGGCGGGCCCGGGCGCCGTCGCGGTGTCGCGCGCGGACGGCCGGGTGTGGGTGGTCTGCCGGGACGCGACGCAGGTCTCCGTGCTCCGGGTCGGGCCGTGATCGTCGGATCGGTGCAGGGGCGGCCACCTCCGGCCGGGAACGCTCCGAACCGGTGACCACGGTCGCCGCGGAGGTGGCCGACCGCGTCCGGGCACCGGGCACTAAGGTCTGGTCCGTGGAGCCGGAGGTCTTCGGGCACTACCGGGTCGACGCCCTGATCGGGCGGGGAGGCATGGGCGAGGTCCACCGCGCCTACGACACGCGACGCGACCGGCACGTCGCGCTCAAACGCCTGCTGCGCGAGCTCGCCACCGACCAGCAGTACCGCGCGCGGTTCCAGCGCGAGTCGGCACTCGCGGCCAAGCTCAACGAGCCGCACATCGTCCCCATCCACGACTACGGCGAGATCGACGGCCAGCTGTTCATCGACATGCGCCTCGTGGAGGGCGGCGACCTCGCGGAGCTGATCGCCACCGGCCCGCTGTCGGCCCGGCGCGCGGTGGACGTCGTCGGCCAGGTGGCCGAGGCGCTCGACGCCGCCCACGCCCAGTCGCTGGTGCACCGCGACGTCAAGCCGTCGAACGTGCTGCTGGTGGGCGCCGACCGGGCCGAGCGCGGCGTCGCGTACCTCACCGACTTCGGCATCGCCCGCGCGCTGGACGGCCCGACGATCAGCCGCACCGCACTCGGCATGGGCTCCGCGGGCTACATGGCGCCCGAGCGGTTCACCGGCGATGACTGGGACGAGCGCGTCGACGTCTACTCGCTCGCCTGCGTGCTGGTGGAGTGCCTGGTGGGGCACCGGCCGTTCCCGGCCGAGAGCCTGCCCGCGGTGATGCACGCGCACCTCATGCGCGAGCCCCCGCGGCCGACCGAGGAGCGCCCGGACCTGCCGTCGGCCGTGGACGACGTGGTGGCGCACGGGATGGCGAAGGACCCCGACCTGCGCTACCCGACGGCGGGCGCCTTCGCGGAGGCGGCGCGGGCGGCGCTGGCCGGTGCGCCGACCGTGTCGATCCCGGCCCGCCGCGAGCCGCGGGCAGCCGTCGACGACAGCCCCACCGCGCCCGGTGACCTGACGGCGACCGCCGCGGTCCCGTACGTCCCGATGCCGCGGCCTGCTCCCCCGGCCCCGGCCCGGCGGATCGGGCGGCGCGCCGTGCTGATCGGGGCCGGCGCCGCGGTGGTTCTCGCCGGCGCGGGATGGGCCGCGGTGTCCGCGTCGGGCCTGCTGCGCGGCGCGGGGCCCTGGACCGCCCGCACCGGCGCCAAGATCTACTCCTCGCCGCTGGTGAGCGACGGCGTCGTCTACATCGGCAGCAACGACCGCTCCCTGTACGCGTTCGACGCGGCCAGCGGGGTGCCGCGGTGGCACTACCCGACCGGAGGCTCGGTGACGTCGTCACCCACGGTGGCGGACGGCACGGTGTACGTCGGCGGCGAGGACGGCTTCCTTCACGCGGTCGACGCCGCGACCGGTGCGCGGCGCTGGGCCGTCCGGGCCGGCGGGGTGGTGCACTCCTCGCCTGCGGTGGCGAACGGCGTCGTGATCGTCGGGACCCGCGGCAACACCCTCATCGCCTGCGACACCGTGTCCGGCGCGCTGGTGTGGAAGTTCGACGCGGGGGACTGGTTCAACTCCTCGCCCACGGTGGACTCCGGCGTCGCGTTCGTCGGCTGCCGTGACAAGAGCGTGTACGCCATCGACGCGGCCACCGGCCAGGAGCGCTGGAGCTACGCGACGGGAAGCACGGTCGACTCGTCGCCGCGGGTGGTCGGGCGCACCGTCTACATCGGAGGCGACGACTACAGGGTCCGCGCGCTCGACGCCGGCTCCGGAAAGTGGATCTGGGACTTCACCGCACAGGGCGGCATCGTGTCGTCGCCGGTGGTCGCGGACGGCGTGCTGTACGTCGGGAGCGACGACGGCAGCCTCTACGCACTGGAGTCCGACACCGGCCGGCAGCGCTGGAGCTACCCGACCGCGGGCGGCATCCGGTCCACGCCGCTGGTCACCGGCGGGCTGGTGATCGTCGGCAGCCACGACCGCTTCCTGCACGCGGTCGACCAGGGCACCGGGCAGGTGCGGTGGCGGTTCGCGGCGGCGGGCCCGATCGACGACTCCTCACCGGCGGTGGGCGACGGGCTGGTGTACGTCGGCACGCTCGCGGGGACCGTGCACGCGGTGGACCTGCGCACCGGCCGCGACCGCGTCTGACGGTCCGCCGCCGTCAGGCCCCCAGCCAGGCCCGCAGCTGCGCCCGGTGCCGGCTGGGGCGCCTCGGCGCGGCCGGACATGCCCGGCGTCGCGACGAGCACGCCGCCGATCTCCACCGGTGGGCCGGGATCGAGCTCGGGCATGATCAGCTCCCTCCGGTCGGACAGCAAGGCACGCCGTGCGTTCCCCGGGAGGATGCCGGCGCGGTCGGGCCTACGACGCCCGACCCGTCAGGCGCCGCGGTGGAGATGCATCAGGTCGCTCCCGGCGCCGCGACCTCCCGTCCGACGATCCGCGCGGGCCCCCGGCGTGCGCGCCTCGAGCACGGGCAGGATCCCGGGCTGCGGGGTCGGGGAGGTCGAGGACGTCCACGGCTACCGGCCCTCGACCATCTCGACGTAGTGCGGGTTGACCATGACGCCCAGCACGTTGCCGAACGGGTCGACGACCGACGCGGTGACGAAGCCGGTGTCGCCGCGCGGGGTGATCGGGTGGAACTCCGTGGCGCCCAGCTCCAGCAGCCGGGCCACGGTGGCGTCCAGGTCGTCGACGTGCCAGTGCATGATCGCGCCGCCGGGCTCGGTCGCCGCGCCGGCCGGGGCGAACCGGCGGTCGATGATGCCCAGCTCGTCCTGGTCGTCGCCGAGCCGGAACTCGACGTAGGCCGCGCGCCCGTCGGGCCCGGGGCGGGAGAAGTAGGGCTCCACGCCCAGGAACTCGGCGTACCAGGCCGCAGCCGCCGCAACGTCTCCGGCCCAGATGTTCATGGTGGCGAATCCTCGGAGGCTCATGCCGCCGACGCTATCGGGCATTGTGGAAGCTCCGGTTCCGCAACGCGTGCGAGACTCGACGGATGTTGGACACCTCGGTCCGCCTGCTCCGGCTGCTGACGCTGCTGCAGGTGCGGCGCGACTGGTCGGGCGCCGACCTCGCCGAACGGCTCGGCGTCACCACCCGGACCGTGCGCAACGACGTCGAGCGGCTGCGGATCCTCGGCTACGAGGTGCGGTCGCGCACCGGGGTCGCCGGCGGCTACCGGCTCGCGGCCGGGTCGGCGCTGCCGCCCCTGCTGCTCGACGACGACGAGGCCGTCGCGGTGGCCCTCGGCCTGCGGGCCGCCGCAGCCGGCTCCGTCACCGGGATCGAGGAGACGTCGCTGCGCGCACTGGCCAAGCTGGAACGCACGCTGCCCGCCCGGCTGCGGCACCGCCTCGACGCGCTGCGGGAAGCGACGGTGTCGGCGGCAGGCGGGGGACCGACCGTCGACGCCGGGACGCTGACGGCCGTCGCCGCCGCCTGCCGCGACCACGAGCAACTCCGCTTCGGCTACACCGGCCACGACGGCGGGGAGAGCCCGCGCCGGGTGGAGCCGCACCGCCTCGTCTACACCGGACGCCGCTGGTACCTGCTCGCCTGGGACCTCGACCGCGACGACTGGCGCACGTTCCGCGCCGACCGCGTCCGGCCGCGCCTGCCGAGCGGGCCCCGCTTCACCCCGCGCGAGCCACCGGAGGACGCCGCCCGCCACGTCGTGCGGGGAACGGCGTCGCGGGCGTGGCCGTACCCCGCGCGCGTCCGCCTCCACGCGCCCGCCGAGGTGATCGCCCAGCACGACCGCGTCACGCCCGCGGCGGGGCTGCTGACCCCCGTCGACCGGAACAGCTGCATCCTGGAGACCGGCAGCGGGTCGCTGCACGACCTGGTCGGCTACCTGACGGGCCTGGACGTGGGCTTCGAGGTGCTGGACCCACCCGAGCTGCGGGCCCTGTTGCGCGAGCTGTCCGAGCGCTATGCCGCCGCGGCGGGCGGCGGTGAGGTGTCCGAGCGGGAGCGCCGCGGAACGCGGGCGGTGTGACCGTTGCGCGGAACGCGGGCGGTGTGACCGTTCCTACCCGGGCCCACGTGGTTTCGGTGCGGCGCGGACGTGCACGCGTTCGCCCTGCCTGCCGATGAGGCTGAGGTACTCGACGGGACCGGAGCCGGTGGACCCGAACCAGTGCGGGGTGCGGGTGTCGAACTCCGCGGCTTCCCCGGGTTCGAGAAGCAGGTTGTGCTCGCCGAGGACCAGGCGCAGGGTGCCGTTGAGGACGTAGACCCAGTCGTAGCCCTCGTGGGTGCGCAGATCCGGTTCGCGGTCGTCGGCCCCGGTCGGGAGGACGAACTTGTAGGCCTGGATGCCGCCGGGCCTGCGCGTCAGCGGCACGACGGTCGATCCGTCGTCGTAGGCGATGTGACGCAGGTTGATGCGGGGATCGCCGGTGGGTGGCGCGTCGACGAGCTCGTCGAGAGTGGCGCCGTAGGCGCGGGCGAGCGGGAGGAGCTGTTCGAGCGTGGGCCGGCGCAGGCCTGCTTCGAGCCTGGACAGCGTGCTGGCGGAGATGCCGGTCTCGGCCGCGAGGTCGGCGAGCGTGATGTCGCGGCGGAGCCGGAGGTGCTTCAGCCTCGGCCCGACGGCCGTGAGCGTGCGGTCCAGGGCCTCGTCCATGGACCCCCACTTTGCCATGTGGCAAGAAGAGTTGCACATCCGAGGGATTGCGTCCGGCCGGCCCTCCACGAACCCCTCCCGCCCTGGGAGACTGCGCAGATGACCGGCGACGAGATCGTGCTCGGACCGCTTCCGGCGGGCATCACCCTGGCCTCGGAGGGCATGGGCGGCAAGGTGTGGAACGTGCTGGGCCACACCTACTCGATGAAGGCGGCCAGCGCGTCGAGCTTCGCCTTCGAGACCTACGACCCGCCGGGCACCGGTGTGCCGCCGCACGTGCACCCGACCCAGGACGAGCACATCCTCGTGCTGGAAGGCGTGTTCACGCTCTATCTGGACGGGAAGTGGGAGAAGGCCGGCCCCGGCGACACCGTGCGGATGCCGCGGAACATCCCGCACGCCTACTACAACCGCAGCGAGGCCCCCACCCGCGGCCTGTTCTGGGTGAGCCCGGCCGGCCGGCTCGCGCAGCTGTTCGACCAGCTGCACGACCTGTCGGACCCGGCCGAGGTGGTGCGCCTCTCGGCCCTGCACGACGTGGACTTCCTGCCGCCCGGCTCGGTCGAGGGCGCCTGACCCACGGCCGGTTCGCGGACCGCCGTGATCGACGGCCGGCGACGCGCAGCCGCGCGGGACACGGCTCACCGAACGACGGTCACGTCCGGGCGGAGCTGCTCCCGGGTCCCCCGAGCGCGTTGCGCGTCCGGCTCATCGGGCGCCGCCGACCACGAGCGCGGCGAGCTCGCGCTCGAGCCCGGCGTCGCCGACGTCCACGACCTCCAGCGGCAACCGGAGGTAGGCCGCGGCGCTCTCGGCGGCGGCCCGGACCCGTCCGGTGCGGTGCTGGGCCAGCCACACCACGCGGCGGTAGTGCCGGAAGTAGTCCCCGTGCAGCTCCGGGTGGCGGTCCAGGCCCAGCTCGGCGACCACCGAGCGTTCGAACGACAGCGCCAGGTAGTCGGTGAGGACGTACGTGCCGGGCTCCTCCTCCAGCAGGGCCCGCATGCGCTCGGCCCCGGCGAACACGTCATAGCAGTGCTGGCCGGCCAGCATCGGCAGCCCGAGCCGGTCGCAGGCGTCACGCAGGGCGCCGTAGGTGCCGCAGTCGGCGTACCCGACGGCGACCACGGCGTACCGCAGGAGCAGCTCGGCTGCCGTCGCCGACACCGCCGCGGCGATCCGCTCCGGCCGGTTGTGCAGCAGCGGCGGGAGCGGGTGCACGTCCACCGCCCAGCCCCGCCGGGAGGCGATCTCGCCGACATGCCCGGCGATGGCCCCGCACGCGATGACCGCCACCCGCGCCGCGGCCGTGATCACGGCCCGATGATCGTTCGCGGAGATCGACCCCCGACCGTCGGCCCGTGATCGGCGGGAGTCCGGGTGGTCACGTCGGGAAGGCGAGCTGGTCGATGAACCTGTCGTTGAAGTCGGGACGGTCGGAGAGCTCGACATAGGCCACCTCCTCCAGCAGTGCCTGCGCCGCGGCTCGCTCGCGCACCGACAGCAGCGCCATCTTCGCGCCCTCGCCCGCGACGTTGCCCGCGCTGACGATCCGCAGCACCGAGACGGCGGGCACCAGGCCGATCCGCACGGCGCTGGCGGGCGAGAGGTAGCTGCCGAACGACCCGGCCAGCAGCACCTGCGCGATGTCGGCCGGGTCGATGCCCATCTCGGCCGTGAGCAGCTGCCACCCGGTGGCGATCGCGGCCTTCGCGAACTGCAGCTCGCGCACGTCGCGCTGCGACAGGTAGATCTGCCCGTGGAGCACGAAAACCCGCTCGTCCCCGACCTTCTGCAGCCGCCCGGCCAGGCCCGGCCGCACCACGGCCGCGGCGTCGGCCTCCAGCAGCCGGCCCGAGGAGTCCAGCAGGCCCACCTGCACGAGCGCCGCGACGGCGTCGACGAGCCCGGAGCCGCAGAGGCCGGTGGGCTCGACGTCGCCGATCACCTGCAGCGCCACGTCGTCGTCGCTGATCTTGACGCCCTCGATCGCGCCGGGCGCGGCCCGCATGCCGCACCGGATCTGCGCGCCCTCGAACGCGGGGCCGGCGGGAGCGGCGGTGGCGAGGATCCGGTCGCCGTCGGCCAGCACGATCTCGCAGTTCGTGCCCACGTCGACGAACAGCCGGATGCGCTTGTCCCGGTCCATCCCGGACGCGAGCGCGCCGGCCACGATGTCGCCGCCGACGTAGGCGCCCAGGGCCGGGAACACGAACGCCCGCGCCCCGGGGTGGACCGCCACCCCGAGGTCGGTGGCGAGCACCCCGTCGAACGACCGGCTGGCCATGACGAACGGGGCGACGCCCAGTGGCTCCGGGTCGATGCCGAGCGCGATGTGCGTCATCGTCGCGTTGCCGGCCAGGGCGATCTCGTAGACCTCGCCCGGGTCGACGGCCCCCGCGGTGCACACCTCGCCTGCCAGCTGGTCGAGACACGTTCGGGCGAGCGCGGTGAGCCGGCCCAGCGCGTCCGGGTCCATCATCGTGGCGCTGATCCGGGTGATCACGTCGCCGCCGAAGGGCTGCTGCGGGTTGAGCATCGACGCCACCGCGACCGGTGTGCCGGTGGCGAGGTCGAGCAACGTCGCGACCACCGTGGTGGTCCCGAGGTCGAAGGCGATTCCGTAGAGCCGGGCACTGGTGTCGCCCGGCTCCACGTCGATCAGCACGTCGTCCACGACCACCGCGGTGACCTTGTGATCCGCTCCGCGCAGCGCGCCCGGCAGGCGGCGCAGGGCGTGCAGGTCGGCGCCCACGTCCAGGTCGTCGAGCGCGTCCCGCAGGCGTTCGAGGTCGGTGCGCTGGTCGGCGAGCGTCGCCTCCTCCAGCTCGACGTACCGCTTCTGCACGCCCGGCCGCAGGATCACCTGCCGGCCCACGCCCACCGTGGCCGCCTTGGGGCGGGTGACCAGCGGCGGCACGTCGACGCGGACGTCCGCGTGGGCCGCGGCCATGCAGGCCAGCCGCCAGCCCGCCCGCAGCTCGTCCGGGCCGAACGCGCGGGGGTCGAGCCGGGAGACGGGCATGTCCCCGCCGACGACCCGCACCTTGCACTTGCGGCAGGTGCCGTGGCCGCCGCACGTGGAGTCGATGGCGATGCCGTTCCAGCTGGCGGCGTCGAACAGCGTGACCCCGGCCGGTACCCGCACCTCCCGTGCCGGACCGCCGTCGGGGGTGTAAGTGATGCCGACGCGCTCGGGGGCCGTCATGATGCCGCCTCCGCGGGAGGAAGTACGTCGGCGGTCACGACACCTGAGCCGCCTTCTGCTCCAACTCTTTCTGGGCAGCCCGGTAGCGCGCGATCCACACCGAGCCCCACTCGTCGTTGCCGAGCAACAGGTCCGCCGCTTTGACCGCCTCGACGATCTGGGCGCTGCGGACGTCCATGACGGCGCTGGTCAGCCCGCACCGCATGGCCATCGGCAGGAACGCCGCACCCAGCGCCGCCCGTCCCGGCATCCCGAACGACACGTTGGACGCGCCGAGGGTCATGTTCAGGTCGAACTCCTCGTGGATCAGCGCGATGGTCTCCAGCGTCTTGCAGACCAGCGTCGAGTCGGCGCCGATCGGCATGGCCAGCGGGTCGATGACGATGTCGTCGAGCGGGATCTCGTACTCCCCGACCGCGATGTCGAGGATCTTGCGGGTGATCTCCAGCCGCTTGCGCGGGTCGTCGGGGATCTCGTCCTCCTCGTTGGGCAGGGCGATCACCGCCGCCCCGTACCGCTTCACGATCGGCAGGATCGCGTCGAGCCGTTCCCGTTCCCCGGTGACGGAGTTGACCAGCGCCTTTCCCTTGTAGACGGCCAGCCCGGCCTCCAGTGCCTCGACGACCGAGGAGTCGATGCACAGCGGCAGGTCGGAGTGCTCCTGCACCATCGTCACGGCCTTGGCGAGCAGCTCGGCCTCGTCGGTGAGCGGGACGCCCATGTTGACGTCGAGCATGGTCGCCTCGGTCTGCTGCGCGACGTCGATCGCGATGCGGGAGAGATCGCCGGCCCGCAGCGCGTCGGCGAAGATGCGCCTGCCGGTCGGGTTGAGCCGCTCGCCGATCATGCAGAACGGCTGGTCGCCGCCGATGACGACCTCGCGGGTGGCCGAGGACACGGTGGTGTGCACGGCTCAGACCCCCACGGTGGCGCGGCGCCGGGCGAGCAGTTCCTTGGCCTTGCGGACGGCGGTGGAGGCGTCGGCGGCGAACCCGTCGGCCCCCACCGCGTCGGCGTACTCCTGCGTCACCGGGGCCCCGCCGACCATCACGATCACCGAGTCGCGCAGGCCGGCCTTCTGCAGCGCGTTGCTGTTGGCCTTGAACATCGGCATGGTCGTGGTGAGGAACGCCGAGAAGCCGACGATGTCGGGCTTGTGCTCGAGCACCCCGGCGATCATCTTCTCCGGCGACACCTGCACGCCGAGGTCGATGACGTGGAACCCGGCGCCCTCCAGCATGATGTTGACCAGGTTCTTGCCGATGTCGTGCACGTCGCCCTTGACGGTGCTCATCAGGAACGTGCCGACGGTCTGCACGCCGGTCT
>JBBQEF010000009.1:0-36441 GCA_038320445.1 Mycobacteriales bacterium | reverse complement strand
CGACGACTACCGCGCCCACGGCGGCTACGGCGGCCTGCGCCGCGCCGTCGATCTCGGGCCCGCCCGCGTCGTCCGGGAGGTCACCGACGCCTCGCTCACCGGCCGCGGCGGCGCCGCGTTCCCCACCGGCATCAAGTGGGACGGCGTCTCGAAGGCTCCCGAGCGGCCGCACTACCTGGTCTGCAACGCCGACGAGTCCGAGCCCGGCACGTTCAAGGACCGCGTGCTGATGGAGCACGACCCGTTCGGCCTGATCGAGGCCATGACGATCGCGGGCTACGCCACCGGATGCGAGCGCGGCTACCTCTACATCCGCGGCGAGTACCCCCTCGCCACCCGCCGCCTGGAGCACGCGATCGAGGCGGCCCGCCTGCGCGGCTATCTCGGCGCCGACGTCATGGGCGACGGCTTCGCGTTCGACATCGAGCTGCGCCGCGGCGCGGGCGCCTACATCTGCGGCGAGGAGACGGCGCTGCTCAACTCCGTCGAGGGGTTCCGCGGGGAGCCGCGCAACAAGCCGCCGTTCCCGAGCGTCAGCGGCCTGTTCGGCAAACCGACAGTGATCAACAACGTGGAGACGCTCTACAACGTCCTCGACGTCCTGGACGTCGGCGGTCCGCTGTTCGCGTCGATCGGGGCCGGGCGCTCGACCGGCCACAAGCTGTTCTGCGTCTCCGGCGCGGTCGCCGTTCCCGGGGTCTACGAGGTGCCTTTCGGAACGACGCTGCGCGAGCTGCTCACGCTCGCGGGCGGCGTCCGAGGCGAGCTTGCCACGATCCTGCTCGGCGGTGCGGCGGGCGGGTTCGTGACGCCCGACCAGCTCGATGTCGTGCTCACCCTGGAAGGCTCGCGGGCGATCGAGGCGACGCTGGGCTCCGGTGTGGTGATGGCGTTCGACACCGCCGCCGACCTCACCTCCACCCTGCGCCGCATCGCCGCGTTCTTCCGCGACGAGTCGTGCGGGCAGTGCGTGCCGTGCCGCGTGGGGACCGTGCGGCAGGAGGAGTCGCTGGCGCGCCTGGAGCGCGGCGCGCCGCGGGGCCCGGAGCTCGTCCTGCTCGACGACCTGGCCCGCGTGATGCAGGACGCCTCGATCTGCGGGCTAGGGCAGACCGCCCCGGCCGCGGTCCGGTCGGCCCTCAAGCTGGGGCTCCTCGACCCGCCGGTGTCGCGCAACGGAAAGGTGCACCGATGACGCTCATGCTGGGCCAGATCCGCCGCATGGTCGCCCTGACCGTCGACGGTGCGGAGGTCCGCGTCCCCGAGGGGTCCACGATCCTCGACGCGATGCCGGGCCGCGACACGCCCACCCTCTGCTGGGCGCCGAACATGAACCCGATCAACGCCTGCCGGGTGTGTGTCGTGGAGGTGGAGAACTCCCGCGTCCTCGTGCCCTCGTGCGCCCGCGCGGTCGAGGAGGGGATGGTGGTGCGCACCGACTCCGAGAAGGTGCGCCACAGCAGGCGGATGGTGCTGGAGCTGCTCGCCTCCTCGGCGGACCTGTCGCAGGCGAGCGCCGACGTCCGGCGCTGGCTCGCGGAGTACGGGGCGGACCCCGAGCGGTACGGCCCGCCCGCGCCACCGGCCACCGACCGCGACACCCGCCACCCCGGTCACCACCACGCCCCCGACGGCGCCACCGCCGAGACCGTCGCCCAGCCGGTGAAGATCGACAACGACCTCTACGTGCGCGACTACGCGCGCTGCATCATGTGCTACAAGTGCGTCAACGCCTGCGGCGAGGACGCGCAGTTCACGTTCGCCATCGCCGCCGCCGGGCGCGGGTTCGACGCCCGCATCGCCACCGAGTTCAACGCGGAGCTGCCCGACTCGGCGTGTGTCTACTGCGGCAACTGCATCGGCGTCTGCCCCACCGGCGCGCTGAAGTCCGTCCGCGAGCACGAGCTGCGCGAGGAGGGCGACTGGCACCCCGAGGAGGAGACCGTCACCACCACGAACTGCTCGTTCTCCGGAGTCGGATGCAACCTGGAGCTGCACGTGCAGCAGGGCTCGATCGTCAACGTCACCAGCCCGGCCGACCACTCGGTGACCCACGGCCACCTGTGCATCAAGGGCCGGTTCGGCTTCCAGCACGTGCAGAACCTGCCGCCGCCGTCAGAGGTGTAGCACACGGCTGCCGCCGGTCCTCGCGGTGAGGTCACGCGGGGACGCGGGCCCGGCGTTGCAGGACCGTCTGCATGAGGGGTCCCGTTGGGGCAGCCTCGTCGCGCAGGGTCGGTCGGGCCGCGGCCGGTCGGGAGCCCGATGATCGCTGCGCCGCCCGTCGCCTCCCCAGGTCGTGTTCAGCGTCGTCGATCACGGGGTTCGGCGGCGCAGGGCCTTGCGGGCGCCGCTCAGCAGGCGGTCGGTCTCGCTGCCGAAGGGGTTGTCGGTGACGAGGTAGGTCCAGGTGGACGTCGGGCGGTGCAGGCCGAGCTCGGCGAGGTCGGTGCCGTCGTCCAGGGACTCGGCGGCGCGCTCGTAGGTGTCGGGGAAGAACGTGTCGAACGCCTGCACGGCGATCTTCTGGAACTCGTCGAGCGGGCTCTCCCGCGCCAGGGCGCGCAGGTGGATGCCCTCCCGGACGTCGGCGAGGAAGGCCAGGTGGTCGGCCCAGCCGCGGTCGAGGTGGAACAGCACGATCCGGCGCGCGGCATCGGCCAGGCCGTCGGGGCCGAGCGCCTTGCGCACCTCGGCGCAGCGTGCGGGACTGCGTTCGGTCAGGTGCTGGACGGCGCGGTCGCCGCGCAGCACGAGATCGCGGTGCTGCAGCACCACGGCGCGCTGGTCCTCCACGATCCGGCTGTAGCGCCAGGTGGTCCGCTGGCTCTCCAGGTGCGCGCCCTCGGCCACCCGCTGGGCGTGGTCGACGATGGCGCGGCCCGCGGCGTCGTCGGCAGGCTCGCCCGCGTCGGGTGCGTTGCGGGTGACCAGCTCGTCACCCCGGCTCGTGAAGAACACCGACGAGCCGGGGTCACCCTGCCGGCCGGCGCGGCCCCGGAGCTGGTCGTCGAGCCGGCCGGTGTGGTAGCGGCCGGAGCCGACGACGCAGAGCCCACCCAGCTCGGCCACGCCGTCGGCGAGCCGGATGTCGGTGCCCCGCCCTGCCATCTGCGTGGAGATCGTGACGCGGCCGCGCTCGCCGGCCAGGGCGATGATCGCGGCTTCGTCGGCGTCGTTGCGGGCGTTGAGCACGGCGGCGTCGACGTCGAGCTCCTTGAGCGCCACGGCGAGCCGCTCGGACTCGGCGACGTCGAGCGTGCCGAGCAGCACCGGGCGCCCGGTGGCGTGCACCTGCGCCACGTGCGCGACGAGGGCGGCCTCCTTCTCCGTCGTGCCCGGAAAGATCCGGTCGGGCTCGTCCTCGCGGATGCAGGGTGCGTTGGTCGGGATCGCCCCCACCTCGAGCCCGTAGAACTCGTGCAGCTGCTCGCCGACGGCGACAGCGGTGCCGCTCATCCCGCAGACGTGCGTGTAGCGGCCGACCAGTGCCTGCACGACCATGCTGTCGAGCACCTCGCCGGTGGCGCTCGCGGCCAGCCCCTCCTTGGCCTCGACGGCGGCCTGCAGCCCGTCGGGCCAGCGCTGCAGGTGCGCGACGCGGCCCTTCGCGTCGTCGATCAGCTCGACCTTGCCGTCGCGCACGAGGTAGTCGACGTCGCGGTGCAGCAGGGCATGGGCGTGCAGGGCCACGTGCACCTCGGTCAGGCGGTGGGCGTGGTCGGCGGTGTAGAGGTCGATGTCGCCCAGCCGCCGCTCGACCCGCTGGAGGCCGGCCTCGGTGAGGTGCACGTTGCGGCCGTCGCCGTCGGTCTCGTAGTGCACGCCGGGGCGCAGCCGCCGCACCATGTCGGTGACCACCGGGTCGGACGCGCCCGCGCCCGCGGCCCCGGCGAGCACCAGCGGCACCCGGGCCTCGTCGATCAGCACGGAGTCGGCCTCGTCGACGACCACGACATCGGGTGCGGGCAGCAGCACGTCGGCCGGGTCGGTGCGCAGGCGGTCGCGCAGGACGTCGAAGCCGGCCTCGCTCACCGACACGTAGGTGACGTCGGCGGCGTAGGCCGCGCGGCGGGGCCCGGGCTCCGACCACTGGTCCACCCAGCCGACGCTCACGCCCAGCTCGCGAAACAGCGGGCCCATCCACTCGGCGTCGCGGCGGGCGAGGTAGTCGTTGACGGACACGACGTGCACGCGGCGGCCCTGCAGCGCGTATCCCGCGGCGGCGAGCGCGCCGGCGAGTGTCTTGCCCTCACCCGTGGCCATCTCGACGACGTGCCCCGCCAGCAGCCCCAGCGTGCCGAGCAACTGGACGTCGAACGCGCGCTGGTCGAGTGCGCGGCGGGCGGCCTCGCGGCCGACGGCGCAGAACTCGATCAGGTCGGCATCCCGCAAGCGCGCCTTCCCGCGCAACGCCGCCACCGCGTCGGCGAACGCGGCGTCGGACCGCAGCGCCTCCTCGCGTGCTCCGGCCGCGGTGACCATGCGCTGCTCGCGCCGCAGGTCGGCGGTGCCAGGACGCTGCAGGAACCGCCGCACCGCGGCGCGCACCCCGCGCGTCCGACCCATGAGCGCCAGATTACCCCGGAACTGCGCGGTGCCCGGGGCCGTGATCGGCGCCAGACGCGCACCGTGGCCCCGGGGCGGGCCCGGATGTGCCGGCGCCAGCGATCACTGTCGCTGTCGAGGTGTGTCCGATCCGTGAAAGGGTGTCCTCCGCATCCCGGAGGAGCCCGCCGTGGACAGAGACAGCCTGGCCGTACCGCGCACCGATCTCCTGCGCCGCCCGGCGCGGCGGGACGGCTGATCGTGGCGCCCCGCTACGTCTCCGTCCTGGATCTGTTCTCCATCGGGATCGGGCCGTCGTCCTCGCACACGGTCGGGCCGATGCGGGCCGCGACGCGGTTCGCCGAGGCGCTGCGGGACGCGGGCGTGCTGGGCCGGGCCGATCGGGTGGCGGTCGACCTGTACGGATCCCTCGGCGCCACGGGCGTCGGGCACGGGACGCCCGACGCCGTGGTCGCCGGCCTGCGCGGCCTCGACCCCGCCACCTGCGACCCCGACGAGGTGCGCGGCGCCTGGAACGCGCTCGGGTCCGGCGCGGCCGTGACGCTGCTGGGGGAGCGCACCGTCACCGTCGCGCGCGACGACGTCCGCCTCGCGCCGCTCACCCGCAGGCCCGAGCACTCCAACGCGCTGCGGCTGCGCGCCTGGGACGAGGCGGGCACGCTGCTGCGCGAGCAGCTGTACTTCTCCGTCGGCGGCGGGTTCGTCACCGCCGGGCCCGGGGTCGGGGCCGACGGGGAGGCGTTCACGGTCGACGCGGCCGCGGACCCCGTCGCGGAGGTGCCCCACCCGTTCGGCTCGGCCGCCGAGCTGCTGGCGCTCTGCGCCGCCGAGGGCACCGGCATCGCCGGGATCGCCCGCCGCAACGAGGTGGCCCGGCACGGCGAGGAACGCCTCGACGCCGGCATGGACGCGATCTGGCGGGTGATGCGCCGGTGCGTCGCCGACGGGTTGCGCGGTGAGGGGGTGCTCCCGGGAGGGCTCGGCGTGAAGCGGCGGGCGGCCGGGCTGCGCAGGCGCCTGGAGCTGGTCGCGGACCGCGACACGTCCACGGAGTGGCTGCAGGCGTACGCGATGGCCGTCAACGAGGAGAACGCGGCGGGGCGGCGGGTGGTGACCGCGCCGACGAACGGCGCCGCGGGGATCGTGCCGGCGGTGCTGCACCACCACCTCCGCACGTCGCCCGGCGGGGAGGGCGACGTGGCCCGCTTCCTGCTCACCGCCACCGCGATCGGCACGCTGTTCGCCACCAACGCGTCGATCTCCGGGGCCGAGGCGGGCTGCCAGGGCGAGGTCGGCTCCGCTGCGGCGATGGCCGCGGCCGGGCTGTGCGCGGTGCGCGGCGGAACGCCGGAGCAGGTCGAGAACGCCGCCGAGATCGCGATGGAGCACCACCTCGGCCTGACCTGCGACCCGGTCGGCGGGCTGGTGCAGGTGCCGTGCATCGAGCGCAACGCGATCGCCTCGGCCACCGCGGTCGCGGCGGCGCTGATGGCGCTGCACGGCGACGGCACGCACGTCGTGTCGCTCGACGTGGTGATCGAGACCATGCGCCAGACCGGGCTGGACATGTCGTCGCGCTACAAGGAGACCTCGACAGGGGGGCTGGCCGTGAACGTCCCCGAGTGCTGAGATCAGCCCATGAGCGACTCGAGTTACTGGCATCCGTTCGCGGCCATGGGCGCGGTGCGCGGCGCCGAGTTCGTGCTCGCCCGTGGCGAGGACGTCTGGGTCTGGGACGAGGCGGGCACCCGCTACCTCGACGCCACCGCGAGCCTGTGGTGCGTCAACGTCGGGCACGGGCGCCGGGAGATCGCCGACGCCGTGCGCGCGCAGATGATGCAGCTCGCGACGTACCAGACGTTCGGCGATTTCATGAACGCCCCGGCCCGTGAGCTCACCGACCGGCTCGCCGCGCTCGCGCCGGTACCCGACGCGAAGATCTTCCTGACCAGCGGGGGCGGGGATTCGATCGATACGGCGGCGAAGCTGGCGCGCGAGTACTTCGTGCGCATCGGCGAGCCCGAACGCACCGTGCTGATCAGCCGCGACAACGGCTACCACGGCACCCACGGCTTCGGCACCGCGCTCGCCGGCATGGCCGGCAACCGGTTGGCGGCCCCGTTCGTGCCCGGCGCCGTGCAGGTCGCCCACGACGATGCCGACGCGCTCGACGCGGAGATCCAGCGGATCGGGCCGGGGCGGGTCGCGATGTTCATCGCCGAGCCGGTGATCGGCGCAGGCGGGGTGATCCCACCGGCTCCCGGCTACCTGGAGCGGGCGGCAGCGGTGTGCGCGCGGCACGGCGTGCTGTTCGTGGCCGACAGCGTGATCTGCGGGTTCGGGCGGTTGGGCTCGTGGTTCGGCGTGGAGCGGTTCGGGCTGGTGCCGGACATGATCGTCTTCGCCAAGGGTGTGACCAGCGGGTACGTGCCGCTGGGTGGGCTCGTGGTGCACGGCCGGGTCGCCGAGCCGTTCTGGGCCGACGGTGCGGCGCCGTTCCGGCACGGCGCCACCTACGGCGGGCACCCGTCCGCGTGTGCCGCCGCGCTGGCGAACCTCGACATCCTGGAGAACGAGGGGCTGCTCAAGCGCGCGGGGGAGCTGGAGGGCGAGCTGCACGCGGCGCTGCGCACGCTGGGCGACCACCCGCTCGTCTCGGAGGTACGCGGCGGCACCGGCGTGCTGGGGGCGCTGGAGCTGGACCCCGCCGACCCCACACTGCCCGCCCGCGCCGCCCGCGCGGTGCGCAACCACGGCGCCCTGATCCGCCCGATGGTCAGCGCGCTCGGCTTCTCCCCGCCCCTGACCGCCCAGCCCGAGCACCTGGACCTGCTGGTGGACGCCGTGCGCGGCGGCCTGGACGCCGTGCGCTGAGCCGATCCGCGCGCCGTCGCCCCGGCAGTCGCGCGGCCGGCGGCGCGCGGTCGCGCAGATCGGGGCGGCGGACCGATCAGGACGCGCCGAGGCGGATCGACGCCAGTACCGCGCGGTGGTCGCTGCCGGGCAGGTCGACGATCTCGAACCGCGTGGTCGCCGAGTCGGACGGGACGAGCACGTGGTCGATCTGCACGCCGAACCACCGCGGCCAGAGGGACGGGAAGGTGGCCACCAGGCCACGGCCGGTGCCGGCGGCCGCACTCCGGCAGCCGCCGAGGGCCGAGCGTAGGGGCGAGTGGTCGAGGGTGGCGTTGAAGTCACCGGCGACGATCGGGGCCAACGGTGCGCGGCACCAGCCCGCGAGATCGGTGAGGTCGCGGATCCACTCCGCGGTCTTCCGCCGCCCGATCGGGGCCTCGGGGTGCACGGCATAGAAGGACCGCGCGCCGAGGATGCCACCGGTCGCTCGCAGGTGGCGTCCCTGCATCTCGGGGCCGCCCGCAACGACGACGTCGCCGGCCCGCTCGGACGCGAGCAGCGTGACGCCGTGCCCGTCGGGGACCCCGGGTGCCGTCGAGACCCACGACCGGTAGCCCAGGCTCGTGACCAGCGGTATCAGCTTGTCGCGGAAGTCGTGGCCGGATTCCGGGAGGGCGACGAGATCGGGCATCTCGCGCTCCAGCAACGAGGCCAGCGCGCCGGTGTCGGCGCGTCCGAGGAGCACGTTCGCGGCGAGGACGGTCAGGTCGGCCGGGCCGGGAGCGGGGCTCGGCTGCCGGACCGCTCGACCGGCGACGGCCCCGATCCCGGCCAGCGCCACCGCCCCGAGGACGGCCGCGGCCGGCCGGCCGGCCGGGCGCGTCGCGAGGAGGGCAGCGCCTGCCGCGGTGAGCAGGGCGGAGTGCGGCCGCCACGCGACGGCGTCGACCAGCGGGAACCGGTGATCGACCCGGAGCCGGTCGGGAAGGACCACGGCCGCCGCGGCCGCACCGGCGAGGGTGGCCGCGACGAAGCGCAGGCGGGACATCGAGGGTCCTCTCGTCGTGAAGGGAGCTGTCGACCCAACGGCCGGGGCGCCGTCGGGGTTCCGTGGGGATCCTGCACCCAGCGCGGAACGGTGACGCTGCCGCGTTCCGCGGAACGGTGACGCTGCCGCGTTCCGCGGAACGTTCCGACCCACCCCACTAGGTAGTCGAGGACGGGCGCAGCCTCGTCGGCGCCCAGCGCGATGCGACCGTCGGGTCGGACCGGCCCACGCGTCACCGCCGATCCCGCAGCCGTGGCGGGTGTGGATCGGAACCGGTGGGGCAGCGAGGCGCTCACCGCACCCGAGCACGGTGAAGATGTCCTCGACGACGGCTTCGACGCGGTGTCGGCGGCCGACGTCGCGGCGGCCGCGGAGGTGTCCAAGCCGACGCCGTTCCGCTACGTCCCGACCAAGGAGGGCCTGGTGGTCCACCGGTTCGCCGACCACACCGGCGAGCACGCCCGGGGTCGTACGCGATTGCCGGCCCGGCGAGCGGCCGCCGGCCGCGCTGCACCGGCACTTCCGGGAGGGCCTCGACCGTCGCGATCCGTCACCGGCCTGAACGGGCATCCCCAGGTCCTCGCCTTCCACCGGCCCGTGTTCGAGACCCCCGCTCCGGCCTCGCGCGTCACGGCGTTCGCCGCCTTGGACGTCGACCTGCTGGCCGCCGCGTTGCGGGACGCCGCGCCCGGCGACGCGACCATCCGGCCGCGCGTGCCGGCCACCGATGTCGTCGCGGTGTGGCACCTGTTCGCGCGCACCAACTGGGCCGCACTCGGCGCCTGCGCCGACCCCGACGGGGTGCACGCCCGTGCCTCCACCCCATCGATGTCGCGTGGATCGCGCACTCGCCGATGGTCCTGCTCGCCACCAGCGCCGCCGACGGCACGTGCGACGTCTCGCCGAAGGGCGACCCGCCCGGCTTCACCCGTGTCCTCGACGCCCGCACGCTGGCGATCCCGGAGCGTCCCGGCAACAAGCGGGCGGACGGCTTCCACAACCTGCTCTCCAACCCGCACGTCGGCCTGATCTTCCTGGTCCCCGGCCGCACCGACACGTTCCGCGTCAACGGTCGCGCCCGGCTGGTGCGAGACGCGCCGTACTTCGGCGCGATGGCCGTTCAGGGCAGGCGCCCGGTGCTGGCGATGGAGGTCACGGTGCAGGAGTGCTACTACCACTGTGCCAAGGCGTTCCTGCGCTCGATGCTCTGGGACCCCGCCAGCTGGGCGCCCGACGAGATCCCCGGCCGCGCCGAGATCGCGCACGAGCTCGAACGCCCCGACGAGACCCTGGAGGCCGTCCGCGCCTACTACGGCCCGGGTTACGCGAGCACCCTCTACTGACGGGCTACTGCGTGACGATGCGGCCCAGCGTCGGCACGGCGATCCCGGCCGCGCCCGCCGAGGTGAACGCGGCCACGAAGGCGTCGATGTCCTGGCCGCCGCCACTCGCGTCGGTGCCGGCGTTGAACACCGTGAAGCCGTCGCCGCCGGTGGCCAGGAAGCTGTTCATCGTCACCCGGTACGAGGTGGCCGGGTTGATCTCCGTGCCGCCGAGCGTGATCGAACCGATCCTGCCCGCGCAGGTGGCCGCTGCGGGCGTCTGCGTGTAGGAGAAGCCGGTCGAGATCTGCAGGGTCCGGTTCGTGAGCTGGCCCCCGCAGCCCGCGAACTGCTGTTCCAGCAGCGAGCGGATCTGCGCGCCGGTCAGCGTCTTCACCACCAGGCTGTTGCCGAAGGGCTGCACCGTGAACGCCTCGCCGTAGGTCACCTGGCCGGGCGCCTCGCCGCCGGAGGAGATGTCGGAGACCTTCAGGTCGGCGCGGATGCCGCCCGGGTTCATGAACGCGATCTGGGCGCCGCCGACGGTCGCGGGCGCGGTCGCGGCGAGCTGCGAGTCGGCGATCACGTCGCCGAGGGTCGACTCGCCGGTGGCGGTGCGGGTGAGGTCGCCCTGGATCGAGCCGATCACCTTGTTGGCCAGCGGGGCGGCAGCCGTCACGTACTGCGTGACGATGGCCGCGACCGTCGGGTCGGCCTTGGCCGGGTCCTCCTGCCGGACCACGCCGGCGCCGGGGGCGTTGAGCGCGTTCGACACGATCGAGTTGACCGCGCCCGCCGAGACCAGCTCGCCGCTCCTGTCGTCGACGGTCAGCGTGATGTCGGAGAGGATCCGGCCGAACGACGCCGCGCTCGTGACCAGCCGCGTCACGCCGTTCGTGGTGATCGTGCAGCGGTACTCGGCGTGGGTGTGCGCGGAGACGATCACCTTGATGGACGGGTCCAGCTTCTGCACGATCTTCTCGATGTCGCTGCCCGCAAGGTTGCCGGCGCAGCCGTTGATCGCGGCCGCCCCGCTCTGGAACCCGCCCTGGTGGATCACCAGCACCGGGATCTTCACGCCGTCCTTCGCGAGTTTCCTCGCCGCCCTGTTCGCGGCGTCCGCCTCGTCCTGGAACGTCAGGCCGGCCACCCCGGAGGGCGTCACGATCGTCGGCGTCGCCTGCAGCGTCTCGCCGATGAAGCCGACCTCGATCTCCTTGCCCGACGTGCTGCGGAACTCCTTGGTGAACGTCGAGCGCAACAGCGGCCTGCCGTTGACGGTGGCCACGACGTTGGTCGACAGGTAGGGGAACGCCGCCCCCGGGTAGACGTTCGTCGGCTTCCTGCCGGGGCGCGCGTAGGGGGCGCCGGTGCATCCGGTGGCGGGGCAGCCGCCCTTCTGGATGCGCAGCAGCTCGGTGGCGCCCTTGTCGAACTCGTGGTTGCCGACGCTCGCGACGTCGACCCGCATCTCGTTCGAGACGACGACGGCCGGCTCCTCGTCGAACAGGGCGTTGGCCAGCGGTGCGGCGCCGATGTTGTCGCCCGCGAACAGCGTGACCTCGCGCGGGTACTGCGCCTGCCTGTCCTTCACCGCCTTGGCCAGGAACGCCGCGCCGCCCGCGAACTGCCCGTAGATGTTCAGCCCGGCGGGCTCCAGGTTGCCGTGGAAGTCGTTGAACGCGAGGAGGTGCACGTCGGTGGTCGTCGGCGGCTTCTTGCCGGCGAAGTCGACCTGCACCGTGTCGCTCAGCGTCCGCGCCCCCGCGATCTCGACGGCGCCGGCGGTGCCGGTGGTCGCGAGTGGGGCCATGACGACGGCGACGACGGATGCGGCCACGAGGCCCATCCGGCCACGAACGGACACAGGGCGCACGACGAGCTCCTCGCAGCACGGGGGACGGGCCACGGAAGAGTGACATCTGCATGTCGGAGGCGACAACCGGTTCGGAGGGGAGGGTCCGTAAGCACTGGGCGGACCACAGGTTGCCGGCCGATGAACGACCTCGGACCACCCGCACCGCTCACGTAGGGTGCGCTCGTGGTCGACGTGCCGGTGCGGCGCAGGGGCGGGCTCGGGCTGGCGGTCGTCGCCGCGTTCGTCGTCGTCGCGGCGCTGGCGCAGCCGTGGTTGCGACGGGTGCTGGACGTGCCCGCCGTGGCGAACTGGTCGACCATCTTCGTCGCCGTGGTCGTGCAGGCCAGTCCGTTCCTCGTGCTCGGGGTGGCCGTCAGCGGGGCCGTGGCCGCCTTCGTGCCACCCGGCGCGATCAGCAGGCTGCTGCCGGCCCGCCCCGCGCTCGCCGTGCCCGTCGCCGCCGTCGCCGGAGCGGCGCTGCCCGGGTGCGAGTGCGGGTCGGTGCCGGTCGCGCGGCGCCTGATGGGGCACGGGGTCGCGCCCGCCGCCGCGCTGACGTTCCTGCTGTCCTCGCCCGCGGTGAACCCCGTCGTCCTCGTGGCCACGGCCGTGGCTTTCCCCGGCCGGCCCGAGATGGTGCTGGGCCGCGCCGCGGGCGGTCTGCTCGCGGCCGCGGGGGTCGGGTGGGTCTGGTCGGCGATCGGCCGCGACGACCTGCTCGCTCGCGCCAGGCGTCCCGGCCACGACGCCGGCAGCCCGCTCGCCACGTTCCTCGCCACCGCCCAGCACGACTTCCTGTCCGCGGGCGGGTTCCTCGTGATCGGCGCGGCCGCGGCGGCGACGTTGCAGACCGTCGTGCCGCGGTCGGTGGTCGACGCGTTCGCCACGTCACCGTGGGGTTCGGTGCTGGCACTCGCCGTGCTCGCCGTGGTGCTGGCGATCTGCTCGGAGGCCGATGCGTTCGTCGCCGCGTCGCTGCGTCAGTTCTCCCCGACCGCGCAGCTGGCGTTCCTCGTGGTCGGGCCGATGGTCGACGTCAAGCTGATCGCGCTGCACGCCGGCACGTTCGGCCGGGCGTTCACGGTGCGGTTCGTGCCGCTGGCGTTCGCGTCGGCGCTGGGTTCCGCGGCGCTCGTCGGGTGGTGGCTGTTGTGAGCACCGAGGCGGGCGGCACCGCCGTCCTCCTGGTGGGCGTGCTGCTCGTGCGGCTCGTCGTCACCGACACCTACCAGCGGTTCGTGCAGGTCGGGATGGGGCCGTGGCTGCTGGCGGCCGGCGTGCTGCTCGCCGCGCTGGGGCTCGTCGCCGTGGTGCGGGGCCTGCGCGCGCCGGCCACCACAGTGCCGCACCAGGACGACCACGACCGCGACCACGACCATGCCCACGGCGACCGCATCGGCTGGCTGCTGCTCGTGCCCGTGCTCGCCGTCCTGCTCGCGCCGCCGCCCGCGCTGGGCAGCTACGGGGTGGACCGCAGCTCGGGCGTGACCGTCACCGCGGGCGGCCGCACCTACTCCCCGCTCGCCGCGGGCGGGGAGTACCCGATGGCGCTGCGCGAGTTCGGCGAGCGGGCCGTGGACGCGAACGGCGCCAGCTTCGCGGGGAACCCGGTGGAGCTCACCGGCTTCGTCGCCCGGCCCGACGACACGGGCGGCTTCCGGCTGGCCCGGTTCCAGATCTCCTGCTGCGCCGCCGACGCGGTGGCGGCGGTCGTCCGGGTGTACGGCGTGGCCACCGTGGCGCCCGAGCAGGACCGGTGGCTGACCGTCGTCGGGACGTTCCGCGGGGTCGGCCCGGACGGCGTACCGGAGCTGGACGCCGCCGCCACGGTGCCCGTCGACGCGCCCGTGGACCCCTACGAGTAGAGGTCCGGGTGGTGGCGCGCCGCCACCTCGGGGTGCGAGCGGAACCAGCCCTTCACCGCGTTGTCGCCGAACCTGGGGAGCAGCGCGTTGTGCTCGTGCTCGCTGACGCCGGGGGCCTCCGCGGCCAGCTCGGGCGGCAGCGGCACCGGGTCGAGCACGGCGTCCAGGCGCGGTGACCAGAAGAAGCCGATCGACTGCCGCGTGCTGCCCGGCGCGCAGGGCAGCACGCGGTGGTCGGTGGCCACGAGGTAGCCGTGCGTGGCGACCTCCAGCATCTCGCCCACGTTGACCACGAGGGCCCCGTCGACGGGCGGGACGTCGACCCATCCGTCGCTGCGGGACGGTCGGGCCTGCAGGCCGCCCGTGCCGTCCTGCAGGAGCAACGTGAGGAAGCCCCAGTCGGCGTGCGGCCCGACCCCCTGCCCGTCGCCCTCGCGCCCGACGTAGCGGATGAGCTTGCCGAACCAGTGCGGCGCGGCCCCGAACAGCTCGTCGAAGTGGGTCTCGGGCAGGCCCAAGCAGGCGGCGAGCGCGTGCGTGAGCTCGCCGGCAACCCGGCTCAGCAGCCCGCTCCACGCCTCGACCGCGGGCCGCAGTTCGGGCAGCGCGGCGTCGGGCCACTGGTTGGGGCCTTCCAGCAGCCGGAACGGCGCGTCCCACCGCTCGCGTGGCACCGGCGCCTGCTCCGGGGCGAAGTCGATCTGCTCGCGGGCGTCGGGGCGGCCCGCGGTGATCTCGTGGCCGAGCCGCGTGTAGCCGCGGAAGTGCGGGGACAGCCGGTTGTCCAGCCGCATCCGTTCGTCGAGTGGGAGATCGAAGAACCGGGTGGTGACAGCAGCCAGCTCCGCGATCTGGCCGGGCGCCGCCCCGAACGCGGTGAGCTGCAGGAAGCCCACCTCGTGGAGCGCGGTGCGCAGCGCGTCGAGGAAGGAGCCGTCGAAGCCGCCGTCCGCGCTGCGCGCCTGGTCGAGCCGCAGGACGGGGATGGTGAGTGTGCTCCCGGTCATGGACCCATGATGAGGGCGAGTCCTGTCAGCCCGCCAGGTGCCCGACCGCCTGAGCTCTCACCGATGGCCCTCACGTGGTCCGGAGGGCGACCCCGGAGCGGCCGGTGAACAGGTCGTCCTCGCGGAGCTGGTGCCGTGGAACCGCACGGCCGGCCAGCCGTGGCAGGGCACGTGCGGGAACGGGTGTCCTGCCGGTAGCGGCCCCGCGGTCGCGCTGATGCCCGTCGCGCTCAACGGGCGTCCGAGGCGGGAAGGTCGGCGTGCGCGACACGGCGGTGCATGCGGCTCACCGCGGCGATGGCCGCGAACCCGTCGTGCCCGGGGCGCAGGGATGAGCCCGGGTCATCGGTCCAGGTCACCGGGATCTCGACGATCCGCCCGCCGCCGACGTGGATCTGGCGGAGCAGCTCGACGTCGAAGGCGGACCCGGTGTCCCGGCAGCGGGCGATCGCGGCCTGGACCTGCACGCGGTCGAAGAACGTGAAGCCGGACCGGGTGTCGCGCACCCCGGGGACGAGCGGCCGGGCCACCGTGCGGAAGACCTGTCCGCCGAGTCGGCGGCCGAGGGGCTGGGGCACCGCGAACGTGGATCCGGCGGCGTGTCGCGAGGCGATCGCCGCCGCGGCACCCGCTTCCAGGGCTGCGATGGCGGGCACGAGCGTGGACAGGGGCGTGGAGAGATCGGCATCGGTGAAGCCGACGAACCGGGAGCTGCTCGTCCGCAGGCCGCGCAGCACCGAGGCTCCCTTGCCGGCTTCGGCGCAGCCGATGGCGAGCACCTCCACACCGTCCGTGGACAGCGCCCGGGCCACGGCCGCGGTCGCGTCGCCGCTGCCGTTGTCCACGACGACGACCCGGGACGACCAGTTCCGGCCGGCGAGGAAGGCCACCATCGCGGCCAGCGTCATCGGCAGCCGGGAGGACCCGTCGAAGGCAGGGATGACGACCTCGACGTCGACGGGAGCGCGTACCGCAGCGAGCGGAATCGCGGACGGCGAAACGGGGATGGATCGGGTTTCGGGAAGGCGCGATCGCGTCGGTCCCCACCATGTGGACATGGTCTGACTCCCGTCGGTTCCAGGGCGGGATGAGCTGAACGGCCGTAGTTGCTCCGCCACTTGGAGCATCGTCAGCGTCGACGGAGTTGTTAGCAGCGGCGTGTGGCCCCGTCCGGTGACCGCGGCTGCGGGTCATTCGTATCCGGTCGGCGGGGACGATCCGGCGTTGCCCGGGAATGCCGCGACGGTGGGTGATCATGGTTCCGGTCGGGCGTGACATAGATCACAGTCGGGGTGGGGGGGTCGCGGACGGCTGCAGCGCGTGGCGCGAGAATCACGATATGCACGTCTCCTCAGAGGATCCTGGTCGCGCGGTCCCCCCAGCCGCGTCGTCGGTGCGCCGCTGGCGGCGCCGGCTGGCCGACGAACGCGAGGAGGCGAAGGTCTATCGCGATCTCGCCACCCGCCGCGCGGGGGAGGAGCGCGACATCCTGCTCGGGCTGGCCGACGCCGAGGAACGGCATGCCGCGCACTGGGCCGGGTTGCTCGGCGGCGCCGCCGCCACGGTCGGCCGGGGGTCCACGCGCATGCGGGCGCTGGCCTTCCTGGCCCGGCGCTTCGGCTCGGTGTTCGTGCTCGCGCTGGCTCAGCGGGCGGAGACCCGCTCGCCCTACGCCGCGGACGTCGACGCGACCCCGGCCATGGCCGCCGACGAGCGCATCCACGAGGAGGTGGTGCGCGGGCTCGCCGCTCGGGGGCGCAACCGGGTCTCCGGAACGTTTCGCGCGGCGGTGTTCGGGGCCAACGACGGCCTGGTGAGCAACCTGGCTCTGGTGCTCGGGGTCATCGGCGGCGGCGCCGGTACCGGCACGGTGCTGCTGACCGGCCTGGCCGGGATCCTGTCCGGCGCGCTCTCGATGGGTGCGGGCGAGTACGTGTCGGTCCGCTCGCAGCGGGAGCTGCTCGCCGCCTCGGCTCCCGACACGAGGGACGCCGAATCCGTGCTGAGCAGGCTCGACGTGGACGCCAACGAGTTGGCGCTGGTGTTCCGGGCCCGGGGAATGGCGCAGGACGAGGCCGTGCTGCGGGCAGAGGCCGCGCTGCGCAGTGACGACCCGGCCGGTTCGGTCACGGCGGGCGTCGACGGAGGCGACCGTCTGGACGTCGTCGGCTCCAGCGCGGGTGCGGCACTGTCGAGCTTCTGCTTCTTCGCATCGGGCGCCGCGGTGCCGGTGCTGCCGTTCCTGTTCGGGCTCGGCGAGACCGCGGCACTCCTGGTGGCGGGGGTGCTGGTCGGCCTCGCGCTGATGCTGACCGGCGCCACGGTGGGAGTGCTCTCCGGTGGCCCGCCACTGCGCCGGGCGCTGCGCCAGCTGGTGATCGGATTGGGTGCGGCGGCGGTGACCTACACGCTCGGCCTGCTGTTCGGGGCGGCGCTGGGGTAGCTCAGCGCAGCACCAGGACGGCGCCGAGCGCTCCCACGACCGCGATCAGTAGGGCGATCGCCCCGGCCTGGCGCGTGCCGCTGCGGCCCACGTGCTCGCCCGCGAACCCGCCGACGACGGCCGCCGGGCCGAGCAGGACCGGCGCGACGAGCAGGCCGAGCAGGCCGCACACCACGCCGTAGGTCACCGCGAGGGTGAGACCGCGCCGGGCCGGCCTCGGCGGCGCGGCCGCCGTGGGGAACGCCACCTCGGCCAGAGGGGGTGGGCCGCATCGTGGGGATGTGCGCGGACACCGCTGCGTCCACCTGCTCCGACGGGATCATGCACTCCCTGTCGCGGATCGGTCGCAATCCGTTAGCAGCCGCGGGAGCGCCTAGGCTCTCCCCCATGGCCACACCGCGGTCGTCCGGGGGACACACCATCGTCGCCGTGCTGCTGGGGCTGACGGCGCTCGCGCACGTCGCGGTCGCACTGACGGCCGGTCCCACGTGGGCCCGGGCGCTGTCGGGCCTGCTCGCGGTGGTCGCCGCCGTCCTGCTGGTGATCGGGCTGCGCGCGCCGCAGGCCCGGTTCGGCGGTGACGGCGAGGACAGCTGGCTGGTGGCGTGCGCGGCCACCGGCGCCGTCGGCGTGGCGAGCGCGCTGGCGCTCACCCTGCTGTCGTTCTCCGGAGGCGGTCGCACCGGGTTGTGGAGCCTCGCGCCCCTGCTCGTCGACGCGCTGACGGTGCGGGTGGCGGTGTTCACGCTGCGCCGCGTGCCGGCCGGGCGCTGAACGCCGCGCTCCGTCGCCACGGCCCCGATCCCCGCTGCGACACCGGTCGAGGGAACCCGGTATCCGGGGCAGAATGCCCGGCATGGACAACGAGGTTCGCCCGTCCGCGAGAGACCTGTCCGACGCCGAGCTGGAGCGGCAGGGCACGCGCGCCCACGCCACCCGCAACTGGGTGTTCCTGCACGGCACCGCCGACCAGTTCCGCCACCACACCGAGCGGATGCTGGATCTGGAGCAGGAGTACCTGCGCCGGCACCCCAAGCGCACCTGGCAGGGCGCGGGCGGGGACGCGACGCCGGTCGACCGGGTCGAGCAGATCCGTCAGCTGCTCCGCACGTTCGGCTCGCAGATGGAGGGCCTGCTCGCGGAGCTGGCCGAGGCGCAGGCGGGCGCGTCCGGTCCGGCGCCGGTGGCCGCGGAGATCCGGCTGCTGGCTCGCTTCGCCGAGGCTCCCGGCGGCCGGCTGCACAAGCTGGAGGCCCACCAGGCCGCCCGGGAGCTCGGGTTGCGGCCCGCCGACGTCGCGCGGCTCTACACCCGGGATCCGGCGCTGCTCACCACCTCCGGCCCCGACCGCATCCTGACCGAGGCCGGCCGCGCCCACCTCGCCGCCGCTCGGACCCCCGCCCCCTGACCGCGCGTGATCGTCCGCGGGTCGGCGTCCGTGTCGGAGCGCGGCGATGATCGGTTCAGGCCGGCACGATCCGGGTCAGCAGCTGGAGCGCCCCGGCGTGCAGCTGCTCCGTGGCGCCACCGGCGCCGGCGAACCGGCGCAGCAGCGCCTGCTGGAACATCCCGTCGAACATCGCGTAGGTCATCGACGCGGGCGTGAGCACCGGCCGGTCGAGCAGTTCCGCGTACCGGCCGACGATCCGCGCGATCATGCGTTCCAGCGTGGCGTCGATCTCCAGGACGTCCGCGTGGAACGACTCCTCGAACAGTGCCTGTGAGCGCAGGTCGTACCAGAGCCGGTGCATGGTCGCGTCCTCGACGAGCGTCGCGACCAGCCCGTCGGCGAACCCCCGCGCCAGCGCCTCGGGCGTGCGGGCGGTGGCCACGATCCGGTCGTAGCGCAGGACGCAGGCCGCCTTGTACTGCCGCACGCAGTAGGTGATCAGGTCGACCTTGTCGCGGAAGTAGTAGTGCAGCACCCCGTGCGAGAACGCCGAGTTCTGGGCGATCTCGCGGAGGCTGGTGCGCGCGTAGCCGAGCTCGGACAGCGTGTGGAGCGCCGCGTCCGCGAGCTCGCGGCGGCGCTCCTCGAACCTGTCGACCTGGCGACGGGCGACCTTCTCCGCGGTGGACATCGCAGCACAGCGTAGCAACCTGGACGATCGTCCAGGAAATTCTTGACAGTCGTCCAGACACGGTCCTACCTTGTTGTCCGCATCACGGGAGATCGCGGGAGGGCTGTCGATGACCCAGCCGGACGGACACCCATCGTGACGGCCCGCGGCTGATGGGCCTCACGGACTACCTGGACAAGGGGGCGTCGCTCGGCCGCGGCGCCCCCTGCCTCGTCACCGATGACGTCACCCTCACCTACGGCGACGTGGTCGACCACAGCTGGGCCGTCGCCCGGGCGCTCGCTCGCTCGGGCGTCGCTGCGGGCGACAAGGTCGGCATCCTGTCGGGCAACGACCCCGTCGCGTTCGCCACGGTGTTCGGCATCGCGCGTCGCGGCGCGGTGTGGTGCCCGATCAACCCACGCAACACGGCGGGGGAGAACGCCGAGCTGCTCGACCTGTTCGACTGCGTCGCGCTGTTCTACCGCAGCCCCTACGCGGCGCTCGTGGAGCAGATGCGGCCGCACCTGCCGCAGCTGATGGTGCTGGTCTGCGTCGACGACGGGCTCGACGCATGGCTGGCCGAACCGGGGCTGACGGAGTTCAACGCCACCCCGCCGGACGACACGGTGATGATCGTCGGCACCGGCGGCACCACCGGCCGTCCCAAGGGCGTGCAGCTCACCGACCGCAACATCGAGACGACGACGGCGCTGACGCTGATGGGCTACCCCTTCGGGGCCGGCGCCAGGCCGGTCTACCTCGCGATGGCGCCGCTCACCCACGCAGCCGGGGTGCTCTGCTTCCCGGTGATGACGCACGGCGGGCAGATCGTCGTCATGCCGGCGCCCGACCTCGACCGCTTCCTGGCCTCCGTGCAGCGCCACCGCGTCACGCACACGTTCCTGCCGCCCACGCTGATCTACATGCTGCTCGGCCACGAGAAGCTCGCCGCCACGGATCTCTCGTCGCTGCAGTGCTTCTGGTACGGCGCGGCGCCGATGTCGCCTGCCCGCCTGGAACAGGCCCTCACCGACATCGGGCCGGTGATGGCGCAGCTGTTCGGGCAGTCCGAGGCGCCGATGATGGTGTCGATGATGGCGCCGCGCGACCACTTCAACCCCGACGGCACGGTCGCGACGCACCGGCTCGCGTCGGCGGGGCGGCCGGGCCCGCTGGTCACCGTCGCCATCATGGACGGCTCCGGCGCGCTGCTGGACCGGGGCGGGCGCGGGGAGATCGTGGTGCGCAGCTCGCTGGTGATGGCGGGCTACTACAAGAACCCCGCCGCCACCGCGGAGGCCTCGGCCCACGGCTGGCACCACACCGGCGACATCGGCTACCTCGACGAGGACGGCTTCCTCTACATCGTCGACCGGGCCAAGGACATGATCATCACCGGTGGCTTCAACGTCTATTCGGCCGAGGTCGAGCAGGCGCTGATGGCGCACGAGGCGGTCCGCGACTGCGGGGTGATCGGGTTGCCCGACGACAAGTGGGGCGAGCGGGTCGTGGCCGTGGTCCAGGCCCAGCCGGGCAGCGACCCGGATCCCGCCGAGATCATCGCGTTCGTGAAGGCGCGGATCGGCAGCGTGAAGGCGCCCAAACAGGTGGAGGTCTGGCCCGACCTGCCCCGCTCGACGGTGGGGAAGGTGCTCAAGACCGAGATCAAGGACCGGCTGCGGGCGCCCGTCACACCCGGCTGATCCCGCCGCTGGACGCACCCGGCCGCACCCGGCCGTCGGAGTGCGTCCTTTTCCACGCCCGGCCGTGCATTCCCTTACCCGGTGTCCGGCTCGATGTCGCCATGCTCAGCGGGACGGACATCGAGGGGAGGAGGCCATCGTGAGGATTCGCAGCACGATCGCCACGACACACGGTGCCGGCTCACGATGCCGGCGGTGGCGACCCTTACCCGATGGTGAGGAAGGCGTGCCGATCGGCAGGTGCCGGACTCGTCGCCGCGATCATTACGCCGGCGCTCGCCGGCGAGCAGTCTTCACCCATCGGGCGGACATGCCGCCCCGCCGTATCAGGAGTGCAGAGCGATGCTCGGGAACACCATGAACCAGAAGCCGGGAACCCTCTCCGACGACGTGACGGTCTGCGTGCCGGGTGCGATGCTCGCTGCTGCTCCCGCCGCCGAGGCTCCGCCGGTGTTCGTCGACGACAGCGGCACGCGCCGCAAGCTGATCCGCGTCACCGGCGTCGTCGTGATGCTGGTGCTGGTCGGCTTCCTCGGACTCGTCGGAGTGGCGCTCGCCGTGCCCTCGGTCGGCGCCACCGTCGGCCTCGGCAACGTCACCCCGTTCCTCGTCCCCGGGGCCGCTGCCAAGCCTCCGCCGCCCGCGCCCGTAGCGGTCGTGAAGAAGCGGGTGCAGACTATTGCTCCTGCGCGGCGGTCGACGCCGAAGCCGCAGGTTGCGGCGACGACCCAGCCGGCGCCGAAGAAGGAGGCCCCGGTCGTGATCGCGCCGCCCACCACCGAGCCCCCGACCACGGCTCCGCCCGTCACCGCTCCGCCGACCACCGTTGCGCCCACGACCGTCCCGCCCGTCGTCGCCCCGCCGGTCGTCGCCCCGCCCGTCGTGGACCCGCCCGTCGTGAACCCGCCGGCTCCGGCTCCGCCGGTTGTCGTCGACCCGCCGAAGGCGGCCGAGCCGGCGCCCCAGAACGGCGCCCCTTCGCAGCCCGCCGGCCAGGCCGACCCCGCGGCTGCGGCTGCCCCCGCCCAGGCCCCCGTGCTCGTCGCGCAGAACGGCTGACACCGCGTCATGAGAATCCTGCCGCGCCCGACCTGGGTGCTCTCCGTGATCACCCTCCTGGTCTTCGGCACCGTGCTCGTCATCGACGGGACCGTGCGCGGCAGCACCTTCACCGAGCAGCCCGCCCCGGAGGTCGCGGGCCCCGCCAACCAGGTGCCCTTCGCCGTCGCCAAGGGCGCTCCGGTGGTGGACGTCCGCACCTCGCCGTTCCGCACGTTCGCCCCGGCCGACAACACCCTCGCCCTCGTCGTCGACGGCGGTCCCGACCCCGCCCGCACCCCCGAGCTGCTCACGGTGCTGAGCCACTTCGGCGTCAGCGCCACGTTCTTCGTCAGCGGCGCCGAGGTGGCCCAGCACCCCGAGGTGGTCCGCTCGATCCGCGCGACCGGGTCCGAGATCGGGATCCGCACCTTCACCACCCAGGAGCTCGCCTCCGCGTCCGACGCCCGGCTGGACCGGGAGCTGACGCTCACCCAGCTCGCCCTCGCCGGCGCGATCGACGAGACCACCTACCTCACCCGTCCCCCGTACTCCGCGTCGGTGTCCGGGCTGGACAACCGCCACTTCGACCTCACCCGCCGGCTGGCCGACCACGGCCTGGTCTCGGTGTTCAGCGACGTCTCGGCCACCGGCTGGAGCGCGCAGTCCACCGAGGCCATCGTCAAGAGCGTCGTCACCCCGGCCCACACGGGTCGGGTCATCGCCGTCGACGCGGCGGAGGGTGGCCCGGCCCAGCTCGCGTCGACGCTGAGCCGCGCGATCCCCGCGCTGAAGGCGCAGGGATACGCGTTCAAGCCCGTCACGGCGGCCACCGGCCTGCCGGCCGCGGGGCAGAAGGCACGGGAGCGGGACAAGAAGATCGGTGACGGGATGCTGGTCGCGGTCTCCGCGTCGACCGCCATCGTGGCTGCGCTCGGCTGGCTCCTGCTAGTGGCGGGCGGTCTGGTGCTGCTCCGGCTGGGCCTGATGCTGATCTTCGCGATCTACCACTCCGTGAGCCGCAACCCGAAGCGCTACCGCTGGGGGCCGCCTGTCACCAGGCCGGTCTCGGTGATCGTGCCCGCCTACAACGAGAAGGAGTGCATCGAGGCCACGATCCGGTCGCTGAAGGCCAGCGAGCACCCGATCGAGATCATCGTCGTGGACGACGGTTCCACCGACGAGACGGCCGCGATCGTCCGCGGGCTGAACCTGCCCGGTGTGCGGCTCATCCGGCAGGCCAACGGGGGCAAGCCCGCGGCGCTGAACAACGGCATCAAGCACGCCAGGTACGACATCATCGTCATGATCGACGGCGACACCGTCTTCGAGCCCGCCACGATCCGGCTGCTCGTGCAGCCCTTCTCCCGCCCCTCCGTGGGCGCGGTGTCCGGGAACGCCAAGGTGGCCAACCGCAAGCGGCTCGTCGGGCGCTGGCAGCACATCGAGTACGTGATCGGCTTCAACATCGACCGCCGGATCCAGGACCTGCTCGGCTGCATGACCACCATCCCCGGCGCGGTCGGGGCGTTCCGGAAGAAGGCGCTCGTGCAGGCCGGCCTGGTCAGCGAGGACACCCTCGCCGAGGACACCGACCTGACGATGGCGGTGTGCTCCGCGGGGTGGGAGATCGTCTACGAGGAGCGCGCCCGGGCCTGGACGGAGGCGCCCACCACGCTGCAGCAGCTGTGGCGGCAACGCTACCGCTGGAGCTACGGCACCATGCAGGCGATGTGGAAGCACCGCGGGGCCATGCTCAAGGGCGGCCCGGCGGGCCGCATGGGCCGGGTCGGGCTGCTCAACCTGGCCCTGTTCCAGGTGATGCTGCCCATGCTCGCGCCGCTGATCGACGTCTTCCTGATCTACGGGCTGGTCGCGCTCGACCCGATCAACACCCTGATCCTCTGGGGTGCCGTGCTCGGCATCCAGATGGCGGCGGGGCTGATCGCGTTCGCGATGGAACGGGAGAACCCGCTGCCGCTGCTGTGGATGCCGCTGCAGCAGCTCGCCTACCGGCAGATGATGTACGCAGTGCTGATCAAGTCCATGGGCACGGCGCTGGCCGGGGTACGGCTGCGCTGGCAGAAACTCAAGCGGGTCGGCGACTTCGGTGGCGCCGGTGCCCCGGCAGGTGGTCGGTGATGAAGCGTCTGGTTGTCCTGCTGGCCCTGGTCCTCATGGTGACCGGCTGCTCGAAGGTCGTCACGGGCTCGCCCGTGGCGGCCGCCCAGGTCACAGGGGGAGTGGGGTTCACGCCGTACGTGGACATCTCCGTCAAGCGCCCCGACCTGGCGCAGGTGGCCGCGGCGAGCGGCCTCAAGAACGTCGCGCTCGCCTTCGCGCTGAACGGCCCGGACGGGTGCGACCCGAAGTGGGGCGGCACCCTGGCGGCGGACGACCCCGACCTGAAGGCGTCGGTCGACGCGTTGCGCAAGGCGGGCGGTGACGTCACGGTGGCCACCGGCGGAGCCGTCGGGAAGTACATCGAGAACTCCTGCGGTTCGGCGGCCGAGCTCGCCGGCGCCTACGGCACGCTGCTCGACGCGATGGGCACCAACCGGCTCGACGTCGACATCGAGGCCCCGGTGAACGCCGACCTCATCGCCGACGCGCTCTCGCAGCTGCAGCGGGCGCGTGGCACCGCCGTCACGCTGACCCTGCCCATCGACCTGGCCGGCCTGCCTGCGCCCGCGCTGGACCTGGTGCGCAAGGTCGCCGCCAAGGGCGTCCAGATGACCGTGAACGGGATGGACATGAACTTCCGCACCGGCGGCGACTGGGGCCAGGCCATGGTCGACGCCGGGCAGGCCACGCTGGACCAGCTCCGGCAGGTCTACCCCGACGGGAGCGAGGCGACCCAGAACCGGACCCTCGGGCTCACCGTCATGATCGGGCGCAACGACGCGGGCCCGGTCACGACGGTGGCCGACGCCAAGAAGGTCCTCGACTTCGCCACGTCACGCGGCGTCGGCCACCTCGGCATCTGGTCGCTGGGCCGCGACTCCGGGAAGTGCCCGAACCGGCCCAAGCCGGCCGTGGACTGCAGCGGCACGGTGCAACAGGACCTGGAGTTCACCAAGCTCTTCGCCGGATTCACGGGACCGACCACCTGATCGGTGCGGCGTGGCGGGCAGAAGGCGCGCGCGGCCGGGGCTCAGGAGCGGACCAGGCGGGCGATCGCGTCGGACGCCTCGCGGACCTTCAGGTCGGCCTCCTCGCCACCGGCCTGTGCGGCCTGAACGACACACGTGGCGAGGTGCTCGTCGAGCAACTCCAGCGAGAACGACTGCAACGCCTTGGTGGCGGCCGACACCTGGGTCAGGATGTCGATGCAGTACTTGTCCTCCTCGACCATCCTGGCCAGCCCACGCACCTGTCCCTCGATGCGGCGAAGCCGCTTCAGGTAGGCGTCCTTGTCACTGGAGTAGCTGGCCATGACGCCGACGGTACGGGGCCGAACGGTCCTGTGTCGATGTACCCTCCGGCGGCATTTACCCGCTTGATACGCGTCAGAAGGGGCATTCTCCGCCCGATCCGGTTACCGTGGGTGACGCGCGCCACGCAGGGTGCCCCCTGGGGGACGCGCGCCGGCGGCCGTCGTGCGGATTCCCCTCCCCAACGACGACCGCCGGCCCACCGCGTTGTTCGCACGCAGGGCCCCGAGTGGTTCGATCACACCAGGAACCGGTAGGCCGTGGTGCCCGGGGCCACGAGCTGGATCGTCAGCGGGCTGGCCTCCATCCGCTTCCAGAGCGGCTCGTAGGATTCCCGGCCGCTGATCTCGATGCCGACCAGCGCGGCGCCCATCTCCCGGTTGTCGCGCTTGACGTACTCGAACAGCACGATGTCGTCGTCGGGTCCGAGCACCTCGTCGAGGAAGCGTCGCAGCGCGCCGGGCTCCTGGGGGAACTCGACGAGGAAGTAGTGCTTGAGCCCGCGATGCACGAGCGAGCGCTCGACGACCTCGGCGTAGCGGCTGACGTCGTTGTTGCCCCCCGAGAGCACGCAGACGACGGTGGCGCCCGGGGCCACACCGATCCCGTCGAGCGCGGCCGGGGCCAGCGCACCGGCGGGCTCGGCGATGATCCCGTCGGTCTGGTAGAGGTCGAGCATCTCGGTGCAGATGCGTCCCTCGTCGACGGTCACGAGCTCCGCGCCGCACGCCCGCACCAGCGGATAGGTCACGTCGCCCACGCGCCGTACCGCGGCACCGTCGACGAAGGTGTCGAGCTCGGGCAGCACCACCGGCCCTCCCGCGGCGAGTGCCGCCGCCATGCCGGCCGCGCCTGCCGGCTCCGCCCCGACGATCCGGACCTCCGGGTAGCGGTCGGCGATCCAGCTGCCGACCCCGGCGAGCAGCCCACCACCGCCCACGGGCAGCACCAGGACGTCGGGTGGGCGGCCGAGCTGGTCGAGGATCTCCACGCCGACCGTGCCCTGGCCGGCGATCGTGCGCGGGTCGTCGAACGCGGGGACGACGGTGGCGCCGGTGCGGGCCGCATGCTCCATCGCCGCGGCCGCGGCCTCGTCGTAGGTGTCGCCCGCCACGATGAGCTCGATGGCGTCGCCGCCCAGCGCCAGGATCCGCTCCCGCTTCTGGCGCGGCGTGGTGCTCGGCACGTGCACGCGCCCCCGGATCCCCAGCTCGCGGCACGCGTACGCGACGCCCTGCCCGTGGTTGCCCGCGCTCGCACACACCGCGCCCGCCGCCCGGCCCGCCGCGTCCAGCCCGGAGAGGAGGTTGAACGCGCCGCGGAGCTTGTAGGACCGGCCGATCTGCAGGTCCTCGCGCTTGACCCGGACGTCCGCGCCGGTGGCCACGGAGAGGCGTCGGTTGACCTGAAGGGGGGTGGTGACGGCGACGCCGGCGAGCCGCACCGCGGCGGCGTCGACGGAGGCGGCGATGGACGCGGGCGGGGGGTGCACCCCGTGATCCTCCTCCGCCGGGCCGCGGCCCGTTCGGGGGCTGCGCCGGATGGCCCCGGGCACGGACTGTGGGGCGTCGAGCGCGCTGCCGCGTCAGGATCGCATCAAGGCCGCAGGGCGCGGGCGTCAACGAGCCGTCTGTGACGGTCGCTCCCGCCCCGGAACCGGGCGAGGCTCGCAGGGCGGCCCACCGACCGGTGGGCGCGTTCTCCGATGGAGGGTTCCATGGCCGACCTGGCCTACGCGCTGTTGCTGATCGCCGGCTTCGCGATTCTCGTCCTGACGCTGCGGGGGCTCGACTCCCTGTGACCGCCGAGGTGTTCGTTCTCGCGGAGGCGACGTCGTGATCGCCAACGTCCTCGGCGGTCTCATCGCGCTGGGCCTGCTCGTCTACCTGTTCGTCGCCCTCCTGAGGCCGGAGAAGTTCTGACCATGTCTGACACCGTTGCAGGCCTGCTCCAGGCCGGCGCGCTCGTGGTGCTCCTCGCGGTCGCGTACGTGCCGCTGGGCGACTACATGGCGCGCGTGTTCACCAGCGAGAAGCACCTGCGGGTGGAGAAGGTGCTCTACCGGGTCGTACGGGTGGACGCCGCCGCCGAGCAGCGCTGGACCACCTACGCCGCGGGCGTGCTCGGATTCTCGTTCGTCTCGGTCGTGCTCCTGTACCTGATCCAGCGCATCCAGCCGCTGCTGCCGTTCGGCTTCGGCCGCGGCGTGGACGGCGACACCATCCCGGCGGGCATGGCGTTCAACAACGCCGTCTCGTTCGTGACCAATACGAACTGGCAGTCCTACGTGCCCGAGCAGGTCGCGGGCCACACCGTGCAGATGGCCGGGCTGGCCGTGCAGAACTTCCTGTCGGCCGCGGTCGGGCTCGCCGTCGCGGTGGCACTGACGCGCGGCTTCATCCGCTCGGCCACCGACCGCCTCGGCAACTTCTGGGTCGACCTCACCCGTGCGGTGGTCCGCATCCTGCTGCCGTTCTCGTTCCTCATGATGATCGTGCTGGTCGCCACCGGCGTCGTCATGTCACTGAAGTCCGGCACCACGATCACGAACGTGGACGGCACGCAGTACACGATCCCGCTGGCCCCGGCCGCGTCGCAGGAGGCCGTGAAGGAGCTCGGGACCAACGGCGGCGGCATCTTCAACGCCAACTCCGCGCACCCGTTCGAGAACCCCAACGCGTTCTCGAACCTCCTGCAGATCTTCATGCTGCTGGTGATCCCGGTCAGCCTGACCCGCACGTTCGGCACGATGGTCCGCAACACCCGTCAGGGCACCGTGCTCGTCGCGGTGATGGGCGTCATCTGGGCGGCCCTCGCCGCCATCGCCTGGATCTCCGAGACGCACCCGAACGGTCCAGCGGCGCTCGCCGCGGGCGCCGCGATGGAAGGCAAGGAGGTCCGCTTCGGGATCCCGGCGTCGACGCTGTTCGCGGTGTCGACCACCGGTACGTCCACCGGCGCGGTCAACTCGCTGCACGACAGCTTCACCGGCGGCGCGGGGACGGTCACGATCCTCAACATGCTGCTGGGCGAGGTCGCGCCCGGCGGTGTCGGCACCGGCCTCTACGGCATCCTCGTCGTCGCGATCATCGCGGTGTTCCTCGCCGGGCTGATGGTCGGACGCACGCCGGAGTACCTGGGCAAGAAGCTCGGGCGCAGGGAGGTCACGGCCGCGTCGATCTCGATCCTCGCGATGCCCGCGCTGGTGCTGCTGGGGGCCGGGCTGGCCATTGCCCTGCCGGGCACGCTCGACGCGCTCAACAACGACGGCTCGCACGGCTTCTCCGAGGTGCTCTACGCCTACGCGTCGGCATCGAACAACAACGGCAGCGCGTTCGCCGGCATCACGGTGACCAGCGACTTCTTCCAGGCGACGCTGGGGGTCTGCATGCTGTTGGGCCGTTTCGTACCGATCCTGGCGACGCTCGCGCTGGCCGGCTACCTCGGCAAGCAGAAGCGCGTCGAGGCCGGGGCGGGCACCCTGCCCACCGACGGCGTGCTGTTCAGCGTCCTGGTCGGCGGGACGATCATCCTGGTCGCCGCCCTCACCTTCTTCCCGGCCCTCGCGCTCGGACCCCTCGTGGAGGCCTTGTCATGACTCGCCACTCCACGCCGTCCGACATCACGGCTCCGATCCCGGCCGCGCCACCGGTTCAGGAGCACTCGGCGGTCCCTGAACGGCCCACCGAGGTCGCGTCGGGCGGCCCGGTCCGGGCCGGCGCGTTCCACTGGCGCCAGCTGCTCGCGTCCACACCGGACGCGCTGCGCAAGCTCGACCCGCGCGCCCAGCTGCGCAACCCGGTCATGTTCGTGGTCTGGGTCGGCTCCGTCGTCGTCACGGTGTCGGCGATCGTCGACCCCAGCGCGTTCTCGATCCTCATCGCGATCTGGCTGTGGCTGACCGTGCTGTTCGCGAACCTCGCCGAAGCCGTGGCCGAGGGCCGTGGGAAGGCGCAGGCCGCGTCGCTGCGGGCCACCAAGCGGGACACGATCGCGCGGCGGCTGGACGAGGACGGCACCGAGTCACCGGTGCCCGGCACCGAGCTGACGATCGGCGACCTCGTGGTCGTCGAGGCGGGGGAGACGATCCCCGGCGACGGTGACGTGGTCGAGGGCATCGCCACGGTGGACGAGTCCGCGATCACCGGCGAGTCCGCCCCGGTCATCCGCGAGGCGGGCGGCGACCGCAGCTCCGTGACCGGCGGCACGACGGTCCTGTCCGACCGGGTCGTCGTCAAGATCACGACGAAGCCGGGCGAGTCGTTCGTCGACCGGATGATCGCTCTGGTCGAGGGGGCGTCACGGCAGAAGACCCCCAACGAGATCGCCCTGACGATCCTGCTCGCGGTGCTCACGATCATCTTCCTGCTCGCCGTGGTGGCGCTGCAGCCCATGAGCTACTACGCCGGGCAGGGCCAGTCCCTGATCGTGCTGACCGCCCTGCTGGTCTGCCTCATCCCGACGACGATCGGCGCGCTGCTCTCCGCGATCGGCATCGCGGGCATGGACCGGCTCGTGCAGCGCAACGTGCTCGCGACGTCCGGCCGGGCCGTCGAGGCCGCGGGTGACATCGACACCCTGCTGCTGGACAAGACCGGCACCATCACCTTCGGCAACCGGCAGGCCACCGAGCTGATCCCGGTGTCCGGTGTGGACCTCGCCGATCTCGCCTCGGCCGCCCGGCTGTCCTCGCTGGCCGACCGGACGCCGGAGGGCCGCAGCATCGTCGCGCTGTGCGCCGCCGAGCACGGCCTCCCCGCGGAGGCCACGGCGACCGAGGCCGTCGCGGAGTTCGTGCCGTTCACCGCCCAGACCCGGATGTCGGGCCTGGACATGGACGGCCGCGAGATCCGCAAGGGCGCCACCGGTTCGCTGATGGCGTGGGCGGAGTCCCGATCCGGCGACGGGCTCCTTCCCGCGGAGCAGGCAGACCAGACCGCGGAGATCACCGAGGTCGTCGACCGGATCTCCGACGAGGGCGGCACGCCGCTCGCCGTCGCGGTCCGGGAGGGCGGTTCCACCCGGGTCCTGGGTGTCATCCGCCTCTCCGACGTCGTCAAGCCCGGCATGGCCGCCCGCTTCGCCGAGCTGCGGGCGATGGGCATCCGCACGGTGATGATCACCGGCGACAACCCGCGCACCGCACGGGCGATCGCGGCCGAGGCCGGGGTGGACGACCACCTCGCCGAGGCCACGCCCGAGGACAAGATGGCGCTGATCCGCAAGGAGCAGGAGGGCGGGCGGCTCGTCGCGATGACCGGCGACGGCACCAACGACGCGCCCGCGCTCGCGCAGGCCGACGTCGGCGTCGCGATGAACACGGGGACGGCCGCGGCCAAGGAGGCCGGCAACATGGTCGACCTCGACTCCGACCCGACCAAGCTGATCGAGATCGTCGAGATCGGCAAGCAGCTGCTCATCACCCGCGGAGCGCTCACCACGTTCAGCGTGGCCAACGACCTCGCGAAGTACTTCGCGATCCTGCCGGCCATGTTCGTGGTGCTCCACCCGCCGCTCGGGACGCTGAACGTCATGGGCCTGGCCACGCCGCAGTCCGCGATCCTGTCCGCGGTGATCTTCAACGCGCTGGTGATCATCGCGCTGATCCCGCTGGCCCTGCGGGGCGTGCGCTACCGGCCCACCAGTGCGGCGAACCTGTTGCGCCGCAACCTGTTGATCTACGGTGTGGGCGGCGTGGTCACGCCGTTCGCCGGGATCTTCCTCATCGACCTGCTCATTCGACTGATTCCGGGGATCTGATGCGCACCACGCTGTGGCGGCAGGCCGTCACGGGCCTCCGTGTCCTGATCGTGCTCACGGTGCTGTGTGGCATCGCCTACCCGCTCGTGTCGTACGGGGTGGCGCACATCCCGGGCCTGGCGGGCAACGCCGAAGGCTCGATCGTCGAGGGAGGTGACGGCACGCCGGCCGGGTCGTCGCTGATCGGGATCGACCCGGTGGCCTCCGAGGATCCGCTTGCGGGATCGAGCAGCACTACCGGCCCCGCGGCCGACCCGTACTTCCACACCCGGCCCGCGGCCTCGGCGGAGAACCCGCTGGGCCCGGCCGACACGTCCACCTCGGGCGGGTCCAACAAGGGCACGTTCGACAGCACGCTGCTCGACACGATCAACCAGCGCAAGCAGCAGATCGCCGCGCGCGAGGGCGTCTCGGAGTCGGCCGTCCCCGCCGACGCCGTGACCGCGTCGGCCTCGGGACTGGACCCGGACGTCAGCCCGGAGTACGCGGCCATCCAGGTGGCGCGGGTGGCGCGGGTGACCGGGCTGTCGACCGACGCGGTGCGCCAACTCGTGGCCGGCAACAGCCAGGGTCGGATCCTGGGCTTCCTGGGCGAGCCGACGGTGAACGTGACGACGCTGAACCTGGCCGTCGCCGCGGCGCGGCGCGGCTGAGGGTTGTCCCCGCCGCAGCACGGTGACACTCCTCCGGTCGAGTCGGAGCGGTGTCACCGTGCTGCGGTGACGGCGAGGAGGATGGGATCATGAGCAGGCGCGGAGAGCTGCGGATCCACCTCGGGGCCGCCCCTGGCGTCGGCAAGACCTTCGCCATGCTCGGGGAGGCGCGGCGGCGCCAGGAGCGCGGCACCGACGTGGTGGTCGGGGTCGTCGAGACGCACGGCCGGGCCAAGACCGCCGACCTGCTCGACGGGTTGGAGATCATTCCGAGGCGGCCGGTCGAGGGCCGTCCGGGATTCGACGAGATGGACCTCGACGCGGTGCTGGCCCGCAAGCCGGAGGTCGTGCTCGTCGACGAGCTGGCCCACACCAACGCGCCCGGCTCGCGGCACGCCAAGCGCTGGCAGGACGTCGAGGAGCTGCTCGACGCCGGTGTCGACGTGCTGACGACGGTGAACGTCCAGCATCTCGAGTCGCTCAACGACGTCGTCGAACGGATCACCGGCGTGCGGCAGAAGGAGACCGTGCCCGACGACGTGGTGCGCAAGGCCGATCAGCTGGAGCTGGTCGACATCACACCGGAGGCGCTGCGCCGCCGGCTCGCGCACGGCAACGTCTACGGCGCGGAGAAGGTCGATGCGGCACTGGCCAACTACTTCCAGCCCGGCAACCTCACCGCGTTGCGCGAGCTGGCGCTGCTGTGGGTGGCCGACGAGGTGGACGTCGCGCTGCAGCGCTACCGCACCGACAAGAAGATCACCGAGGTCTGGGAGACCCGGGAGCGCGTCGTGGTCGCGTTGACCGGCGACAAGGAGAGCGAGACGGTGCTCCGCCGCGCGGCCCGCATCGCGAAGCGCTCCGGCGCGGCAGACCTGCTCGCCGTGCACGTGCTGCGCGGTGACGGGCTGGCCGGTCCGCCGGTCGGCGCCATGGTCCGGTTGCGCACGCTCGCCGAGGACGTCGGCGCCAGCTTCCACACCGTCGTCGGCGGTGAGGACGTGCCCACGGCGCTGCTCGACTTCGCCCGCGGCGCCAACGCCACGCAGCTCGTGATCGGCACCTCGCGCCGCTCGCGGCTGGCCCGGATGGCGGCCGAAGGCGTCGGCACCCGCGTCGTGCAGGAGTCCGGCACGATCGACGTGCACATGGTCACGCACGACGAGGCGGGCCGCGGCATCCGGCTGCCGACCCTGCAGAGCAGCATCCCCTACGCGCGCAAGGCGCTGGGCTGGGCGTTGTCGATCGTCCTGCCGGTCGTGGCCACCGGGGCCGGTGTGCTGCTGGACCAGGTCATCGGCCTGTCCACCGACGTGGTGCTCTACTTCCTCGCCACCGTGGTCGTGGCGCTCGTCGGCGGGCTCGGCCCGGCCGTGGTCGCGGCCGTCGTGGGCGGGCTGCTGCTCAACTACTTCCTCACCCCGCCGCGCTATTCGTTCACGATCTCGGAGTTCGAGAACGTGATCACGATCGCGGCGATGGTGACGGTCGCGGTGCTGGTGGCGCTCGTCGTCGACCGGGCGGCACGCCGGGCGCAGCAGGCCGCACGGGCCCGTGCCGAGGGTGCGTTGCTGGCGTCGTTCGCGCGCACGGTCCTGACCCGCACCGACCCGCTCCCACGGCTGCTGGAGAAGGTGCGGGAGGCGTTCGGCCTGCACTCGGTGGCGCTGCTGGAGCGGGCCGGAACGGATCACTGGATCTGCGTGACGTCCTCGGGCGCCCTGGGGTGCGCGACGCCCGACGAGGCCGACGTGGACGTCGAGGTGGAGGAGGACCTCCATCTCGTCGGCAGCGGCCGGTCACTGGCCGCGGCCGACCGGCGGCTGCTGGAGGTGGTCGGCGGGCAGGCGCTGCTGGCCCTGCGCAGCCAGCGGGCGGCGGTGGAGGCGGACAACTCGCGGCGCCGAGCCGAGGTCACCGAGTCGCGCAGCGCACTGCTCTCGGCCGTCGGCCACGACCTGCGCAGCCCGCTGACCTCGATCAAGGCCGCGGCGGGGAGCCTGCGCGACCCGGACCTGCGGATCTCCGCGGCCGACCGGCTGGAGCTGATGGCCACCGTCGAGGAGTCGGCCGACAGGCTCACCGCGCTGGTCGACAACCTGCTCGACTCGTCCCGGCTCGCCGCCGGCGCGGTCACCCCGCTGCTCGCCCCGGTCGGCTACGACGAGGTGGCCGTGCGCGCGATCGTCGGCCTCGAGGGCGGGAGCCGGGTCACGATCGACATCGACGAGGGACTGCCCGACGTGGTCGCCGACGCCGGGCTGCTGGAACGCGTCGTGGCGAACGTCGTCGACAACGCGCTGCGCCACGCCGGGGACGCCTCGATCGTGCTGCGGGCCAGCGCGTACAACGACCGCGTGGAGCTGCGCGTGGTCGACACCGGGCCGGGCGTGCCGCGGCACGAGCGCGACGAGCTGTTCGCGCCGTTCCGCAGGCTGGGCGGGGCGAGACCCAGCGACCGTGACGGCGCCAGCGGGGTCGGGCTCGGCCTCTCGGTGGCCCGGGGGTTCGCCGAGATCATGGGAGGGGCGCTGACGGCCGAGGACACCCCGGGCGGGGGCCTCACCGTGGTGATCTCCCTTCCGGAGGCGCGGCGGTGACGCCCGCAGGCGGGCTCGTTCCCGCGGGGGCGACACGATGACACAGCACCGGGTGCTCGTGGTCGACGACGACCCGCAGATCCTCCGCGCGCTGCGGATCAACCTGACCGCGCACGGCTACCACGTGCTGCTCGCCCCGGACGGCGGCTCGGCGTTGCGCGCGGCCGCCGACGGTCACCCCGACGTCGTCGTCCTCGATCTCGGGCTCCCCGACATGGACGGTGTCGAGGTGATCGAGGGCCTCCGCGGCTGGACGACCGTGCCGATCATCGTGCTGTCGGCCCGCACCGGTTCCGGAGACACCGTCCGGGCGTTGGACGTCGGCGCCGACGACTACATCACCAAGCCGTTCGGCATGGCCGAGCTGCTGGCCCGGCTCCGTGCCGCGGTGCGCAGGGCCGCCGTCTCCGCCGTCGACGGCGAGCCGGTGGTCGACGCCGGTGACTTCACCGTGGATCTCGCCACCAAGAAGGTGATCAGGGCCGACGGTGCCGAGGTGCACCTGACGCCCACCGAGTGGGGCGTGCTGGAGCTGCTCGTGCGCCACCGGGGCAAGCTCGTGGGGCAGCGGGAGCTGCTCCGGGCGGTGTGGGGGCCGAACTACGGCACGGAGACCAACTACCTGCGCGTGTACCTGGCGCAGCTGCGTCGCAAGCTGGAGGCGGAGCCCAGCCGTCCCCGGCACCTCATCACCGAACCGGGGATGGGCTACCGCTTCGAGCTGTAGAGCCGCCCCCTCGACGTGGGGCGGGGTGTCAACGGCCGAAGTCCTGCGTCCAGTACTTGTCCGTTCCGGCGAGCCCCACGCCGATCGTGGTGAACGAGCAGTTGTCGATGTTGGCGCGGTGACCGGGGGAGTTCAGCCACGCCGTCACCACCTCCTGCGCGCTCTGCTGGCCCTGGGCGATGTTCTCCCCGCCCGGGGAGGGGTAGCCCTGGGCCGTGAGGCGTTCGGCGAAGCTGCGGCCGTCGAGGCCGTCGTGCTCGAAGTAGTCGTTCGCGGCCATGTCGGCACTGTGCGCCTGTGCGGCGGCGGCCAGGCGGGCGTCGCTGCGCAGGGCCGGGCAGCCCGCCTGGGCGCGGGCCTGGTTGGTGAGCGCCACGACCTGGGCGGTCGGGCCGTTGCCTGCGGCCGGCGTGGCGGCCTTGGCGGGCGCAGGGGTGGCGGGGCTCGGTTGCGGCGGCCTTGCGGTGGTCCGGGCCGTGGCCGGCGTCCGGGTGCTCGTGCGCCGGGCGCTGGTCGGCGGTGTCGGGTCCGGAGCCACGGCGGAGGTCGGCGCTGGCACGGAGGCGGGCGTGGGAGGGGCCGCGGACGAGTAGGTGGTTTCCGGCGTGGAAGCCTGGCCCGACGGCGACACCGCAGCCGGCTGGGTCACCGCCACGACGCCGACGAGCAGCCCGCCCGTGGCCAGGCCGACGAGCAGAGGCCCACTGCGACGGCCGAATCCGATCACGGTGAGGTAACGTAGCAGTACCGGGAGGAGCAACGTGCATTCCGCCGTTCGACTGACCGTCTGGGTGCACGGTCGTGTTCAAGGTGTGGGTTTCCGCTGGTGGACGCGGTGTCGAGCCCTCGAGCTGGGTCTCGTCGGCGAGGCCCGCAACCTCCCCGACCGGCGGGTGGCGGTGGTTGCGGAGGGTGATCGACAGGCCTGTCAACGGCTCCTCGCCGCCCTGCGTGGTGATACGGCACCGGGCCGTGTGGACGGCGTGGTCGAGCAGTGGGGTGAGGTCCGCGGCGGCTTCACCGGTTTCGACGAGGCCTAGATCAACCATCCCGACGATCAGTCGTCGTGGTCGCTCCATCGACGGTGACGATCAGACAGAAGGTGGGGAGCGGTCGCGCGAATGATGCCTGTGAAGTGCACCAAGAGGCGTGCAATCGAACACGGGTTCGAGTAGAATCGGGGGTGTGCCGGACAGCCCGCTCGCCCTCGCGCACCGCCTCCTCACCGAGGCGGTCGACGCGCTGGCCGCCGCGGCCGTTGACGCGGGCGACGACGAGCTGATCTCCGTGCTGACCCTCGGTGAGGGGGTGGCGCGCCGGTTGGACCGGGTCACTGTGGGTGCGTTGGCCGATCTGGAACGCCGCGGTGTGTTCGCCGAGCGCGGTTAGCGTTCCGCCGTCAGCACCGGATCGGCAACGCCTGGTCGCCCTGTTCGGGCTCACACGTCCGGGCCGCCTCACCGGGTTGCCTCTCGGGCGGTCCGGACCACGGCCG
>JBBQEF010000008.1:0-37411 GCA_038320445.1 Mycobacteriales bacterium | reverse complement strand
CGAGCGCGGACGTGTTCCGCAGCGTGTCGAGGGTGAACGTGCTCCGGGTGGCGTGGCGCACGGCCAGCAGGTTGAACGCCTGGAAGAGCACGAACGTCACGAACGCCATCGTGCCCGCGACACCCGCCACCCCGAGGCGCGCGGGCGGCCCGGGCGCCGTGACGAACACGGCGAGCGTGCCGGCCGCCATCACCGCGGCGGCCAGCAGGATGCGCAGCAACCGCGCCCGGGTGAGGATCGGCTCGCGGGGCGAGCGGGGCGGCCGGTGCATCGCGTCGCGGCTCACCGGGTCGACACCCAGCGACATCGCGGGCGGCCCGTCCATGATCAGGTTGACGAACAGGACCTGCACGGCGGTGAACGGCACCCCGCCCGCGATGCCCGTCACGGCCGCGACCAGGAAGACGATGACGAATCCCATCGCCGTGGAGAGCTGGAAGCGGGTGAACGTCACGATGTTGTCGTAGATCCCGCGGCCCTCGCGCACGGCGCCGACGACGGTGGCGAAGTTGTCGTCGGTGAGGATCATCGTCGCCGCCTCCTTCGTCACCTCCGTGCCGGTGACGCCCATGGCGACGCCGATGTCGGCCCGGCGCAGCGCGGGTGCGTCGTTGACGCCGTCGCCGGTCATCGCGACGACGTCGCCGCGGGCCTGCAGGGCCCGCACGATGCGGAGCTTGTGGGCCGGTGACACGCGGGCGACGACGCCCACGTCGTCGAGGCGGCGCGCGAGGTCGTCGTCGGGGAGGTCGTCGAGGTCGGCTCCGGTGACCGCCTCACCCGCGATGCCCAGCTCGGCCGCGATCGCCGTGGCCGTCACCACGTGGTCGCCCGTGATCATCCGGACCCGGATCCCCGCGTCCCGGCACTCCGCGATCGCCTGGCGCGCCTCCGGCCGCGGCGGGTCGACGATGCCCACCAGCGCCAGCAGCGTGAGGTGGCCGAGCAACGCCTTCGGGTCCTCGGCGGCGTCGAGCTCGGCGGCGCCGACATCGCGCATCCCGAGGGCGAGCACCCGCATCCCCTGGCGGGCCAGCTCCGTGTTCTCGCGCTCGTAGCCCCGCCGGGTGCCGGCGTCGAGCGACGCCATCCCGGCGAGCACGTCCGGCGCGCCCTTCACGAAGCACCGCACCACGTCCCGCCCGTCGGCATCGGTCCAGCGGTGGAACGTCGCCATGAACTTGTACTCCGCGTCGAACGGCACCTCGCGCAGCCGCGGCCGCTCCGCGCGCAGGGCGTCGACGTCGACGCCGCCCTTGGCCGCCAGCACCAGCAGCGCGCCCTCGGTCGGGTCGCCGACGACGACGCCGTCGCGCAGTGCGCTGTCGGCGCAGAGGGCCATCGCGACCAGCGCGTCGTCGTCGGGCCGCAGGACGGTCCCGACGATCTCCCCTGCGGTCGAGTAGCCCTCGCCGGTCACGGTCAGGCGGTCGCCGCCGATGCGGATCTCCCGGGCCGTCATCTGGTTCAGGGTCAGGGTCCCGGTCTTGTCGGTGCAGATCTGCGACGTGCTGCCGAGCGTCTCCACCGACGCGAGCCGCTTCACGACCGCGCCGCGTCGCGCCAACCGCGTCGCCCCCATCGCCAGGGTGAACGTGACCACGGCGGGCAGGCCCTCGGGGATCACGGCGACGGCGAGCGCGACCGCGCTGACGAACAGGGCGCCGACGTCGAGCCCCCGCACCAGGCCGAGCGCGAAGACGACCACCACCACGACACCGGCGAGTGCCGCGAGCGTCCGGCCCAACCCGCTGATCTGCCGCTGCAGTGGCGTGGGCTCGGGCTCCGCCTCGTGCAGCAGGTGGGCGATCGCGCCGATCTCGGTGCGCATCCCGGTGGCGGTGACCGCCAGCTCCCCGCGCCCGCGGGTCACGGTCGTGTTCATGAAGACCGCGGTCGCCCGGTCGCCCAGAGCGGCCCCGGTCGCGACCTCGCCGTCCGCGGACTTCGCCACCGGCTGCGCCTCGCCGGTGAGCGCCGCCTCGGCCACCTCCAACCCGACGGACGTCAGCAGCCGCCCGTCGGCCGGCACACGGTCCCCCGCATCGACGGTGACGACGTCGCCGGCCACCAGATCCTCGGCGTCGACGGTCCCCATCCGCCCGTCACGCCGGACCGACGCGGTGGTCACCAGCATCGTCCGCAGCGCCGCCAGCGAGGCGTCGGCCCGCGACTCCTGCACGAGGCCGATCGTCGCGTTGAGCAGCACGACCGCGACGATGACGATCGACGTCTCCCAGGTGCGGGTCACGACCAGGCTGACGACCGCGGACACGAGCAGGATCACGATCATCAGGTCCGAGAACTGGCGCAGCACCGCCCGCCACCACGGCTCCGGTGGGGCGTCGTCGAGCCGGTTCGGGCCGTCGCCGGCCCGGCGTTCCCGCACCTGGGCAGCGGACAAGCCGGTCCGGGCATCCACGTCGAGCAGGCGGACGGCCTCTGCGGGGGGCAGCGCGTGCCACGGCGGCACGGTCGCGTCGACGACCGAGGTCCACCCGTGATCCAGCTGTCGCGGCCGCACCCGTCAGTACAGCGGGGCGACGTCGAGGTCGGAGTCGTGGGCGTCCACCGCGTAGCTGAGCCGGTCCACCACGCCCGCCACGCCTTCCAGCCGCTCGACGAACTGCACCGCGAGCACGGCGTCGGTGCGGGTGTCGAGCTGCCCGGTGAGGGTGACCACGCCGTCGGCCACCTCCACCGAGATCCGCATCGGGTCCACGTGCAGCATCCTGTCGAGCACCCCGTCGAGGACCTCGGCACGGATCGCCCCGTCGTCGCGCAGGAACACGGCGAGCAGGTCGGAACGGCCGAGCACGCCGAGCACGCGACCGTCGGTGTCGGTCACGGGCAGCCAGCTCAGCCGCTGCTCCCGCATCGTCCTGGCGACCGCGGCAACCGATGCGGTCGGGGCCACCGTGACGGCGGGGGCGCTCATCAGCTCGCGGGCGGTGGATCCGCCCGCCTTGCTCTCCGGCCCGGGACGTCCGGTGTGCCGGGGACGGTGCCGCCACCAGGGGTGGTCCGCGGCGGGATCGAGCCGTTCGGCGGTCACCAGCAGGTCGGCCTCGGAGATCACACCCAGCAGCCGCCCGCCGGCGTCCAGGACCGGGACCGCTCGCACCGCGCCGGCGAACAGGGTCGTCGCCACCTCGCGGAAGGGGGTGTCCGGTCCGACCGACAGCACGCCGGTCGTCATCACGTCGCGGACGGTGGTACGTCGCACGCCCGCCCCCGGATCGGCGTTCATGGTGCGTCCTTCCGTCGGGCCCCCTGCGGGCTCACGCGCCAGCATGGCCGTGCGACCGGCGCGGGTTCCAGGGCCTTTCGGCCCCAGGAGCCGCGGACCCACGACACGATCGGGACACCCCCCGCGGGACTACGGTCGGTCTCGACCCCCGAGGAGCACGCAGGAATGACCATCTCCGTGTTCATCCTCGACGACCACGAGATCGTCCGGCGCGGCATCGAGCACCTCCTCGGCACCCAGGACGACATCGAGATCGTCGGCGAGGCCGGCACGGCGGCCCGGGCGATGGCCCGCATCCGGGCGCTGCGTCCCGATGTCGCGATCCTCGACGTGCGGCTGCCCGACGGCGAGGGCGTGTCGGTGTGCCGGGACATGCGCTCGTCGGTCGTCCCGCCGCCCGCGTGCCTGATGCTCACCTCCTACCTCGACGACGAAGCCCTCTTCGGGGCTATCGTCGCCGGCGCATCGGGCTACCTGCTCAAGCAGGTGTCGGGTGTCGACCTCATCGGCGCCGTCCGCACGATCGCCGCGGGCGGCTCGTTGCTCGACCCGTTCGCCACCGCCCTCGTGCTCGAACGGCTGCGCACCGGCGACCCGCCGATCGACCCGCGCTACGCGTCGCTCAGCCCGCAGGAGCAGCGCATCCTGGGCCTCATCGCCGACGGGCTCACGAACCGGCAGATAGGAGCCGAGATGTACCTGGCCGAGAAGACCGTCAAGAACTACGTCTCCTCGCTGTTGCACAAGCTCGGCTACGCGCGACGCACCGAGGCCGCCGTCTACGCCACCGAGTTCAGGCGCACCGCCCGCTGACGGTCCACGCGAGCCACCTCACTCGCGACCCGGTGCCGAAGGGGGCCGAGGACGGGCCCTTCAGCCCTGCTCGGGCAGGTGGGGCCGGGCGGACGATCGTCGTGGATCAGCCGAACACCTGAGGAGACCCACGGCCATGACCGTCGCGACCAGCCCGGTACGCCTGAACGCCCGCATCGACCCCCAGCTCAGCCGGTGGCTGTGGCTGGTGAAGTGGCTGCTGGTCATCCCGCACCTGATCGTCCTCGTGTTCCTGTGGACCGCGTTCGTCGTGCTCAGCGTCGTCGCGTTCGTCACGATCCTGGTCACCGGGCGCTACCCGCTGCACATCTTCGAGTTCAACCTCGGCGTCCTGCGCTGGAACTGGCGGGTGGCCTACTACGCCTACGGCGCGCTCGGCACCGACCGCTACCCGCCGTTCACCCTCGGCGCGGCTCCCGACTACCCCGCGACCCTCGACATCGCCTTCCCGGAACACCTGTCCCGGGGCCTGATCTGGGTCAAGTGGCTGCTGGCGCTGCCGCACTACGTGATCATCGCGTTCTTCGTCGGTGGTGGCAGCTACGCGGTGTACCGCACCGGGACGTCGACGGCAGCCACCTCGACACCGGATGCCTGGACCTCCGGCGGCCTGATCGGGCTGCTCGTCCTGATCGTCGGCATCGCCCTCCTGCTCACCGGCCGGTACCCGCGAGGGCTGTTCGACCTCCTGCTCGGCATGCACCGGTGGGTCCTGCGGGTCGCTGCCTACACGTCGTTGATGACCGACGAGTACCCGCCGTTCCGGCTCGACATGGGCGGGTCCGAACCGTCCGCGCTGGTCGTGGCCCCCCTCGACGCCGGGCTCGACGCCACCGACCGCGTGTCGCCCCCGCCGTCCGGCCACTGGACGGCCGGGCGGATCACGGCGGTGGTCATCGGCTCCCTGCTGGTGCTCGGCGGGGTCGGCACGGCGGCGGGTGCCACCGCCGTCCTCACGGCCGACCGGGCCGGGCGCGACAGCGGCGGCTTCCTGAACACCCCCGTCCACACGTTCACCAGCAGCGGGTACGCGCTGGTCTTCGACCCGGTCGAGCTGCGCGGGGACAACGCGTCCGCGGACGTCGGCGCGCTCGTGGGCGACGTCCGGGTTCGCGCCACCGGCTCCGGGACGGCCGGTGGGGTGTTCGTCGGGATCGGACCGGCGGACGCCGTGGAGACCTACCTCGCCACCGTCGACCGCGAGCGCCTCGTCGGGATGCGTGCGGGCGGCACGGCCGAGCAGCAGCGGCTCCCGGGTGGGGCGCCCGCCACCCCGCCCGCCCAGCAGGCGTTCTGGGCCGCCTCGGCGGCCGGACCCGGCCCGCAGCAGCTGAGCTGGACCGCGACCGAGGGCCGCTGGGCCGTCGCGGTGATGAACGCCGACGGCAGCAGGCCCGTGGTCGCCGACCTGTCCGCAGGCGCCACCGCGCCGGGCCTGCGCTACCTGTGGACCGGGCTGTACATCGGCGCCGGCATCGGCCTCGTCGTCGGGATCGCGCTCGTACTGCTCGGGGCCGTGCGCCGACGCCCGGTTCCGGCCGCAACGCCGTAGGCCCGCAGATCCGCTGCCCGCAGCCGGCCGACCGGCGCTGCGGGCAGCGGCTACTACCCCGCGGCGGGGGTGTCCGCGCCGGTCAACCCGCGGAGCTCCCCCTCCAGCGCCACCGCCACGTCGTCGAGGTCCGGGCAGAGCTGCGGATCGGCGATGACGGTGACGTTCAGCGCTCCGGCGTAGGACAGCGCCACGAAGGCGACGCTGACGTTGCCGGAGATCCCCGACACCGCGATCATGTCGACGACCGGCGCGCCGAGGAACGACAGCCGCTGCTCGGGTCCGTGCAGGTTGCTGACGAACGTGTTGACCAGCCGTTGCCGGTCGACGAGCCACCCGTACACGCCGGCCTTCGCCAGCACCCGGAACACCGGCCCGATCAGTGCCGCCGACGAGCCGGGCGCGCTGGTCCTGCGCTGCCGGGTGATCCGTGCCACGGTGGCCAGCCGCCGGGCCGGCTCACCGGTCGTCGGGACCATCACCGGGATGACCCCGACCTGGTTGCCGAGCTCGGTCGGACCGGCGCGCACGCGCGCGGACACGGGCACGGAGACCACGAGACGGTCGGCGTCCTCACCGCGGGCGGCCAGCACCGACCGGAGGGCACCGGTCACCGCCGTCAGGACGACGTCGTTGACCGTGCCACCCTGGGCGTGGGCCGCGGCGAGGACGGCCGCAAGATCCACGCGGACGACCGCGAACGCCCGACGCCTGCCGGTCGGCCGGTTGAGCGAGCAGCGCGCGGCGCGCCCGACACCGCCCGCGCCGAGCTCGGCTGCGGCGGCGCGGAGCCGCCGTGCCCCCACCCGCAGCCGGCCGAGGGCACGCAGGCGGCTGCGCCACGCGTCGACCAGCAGATCCCGGCGGCGCGGCGCCGGGATCGGGAACCCACCGCCGTGCGCGACCGGGAGACCGTCGACCAGACGGGCGAGAACGGCCAGTCCCCCGATCCCGTCGGTCAGGACGTGGTGGAACACCACCACCAGGGCGGTGCGGCCCCCGGCGAGGCCGGTGACGACAGTGGCCGACCACAGTGGACGGTCGCGCGGCAGCGGCGTGGTGACCGTCCGGGCGACGGCGGCGAGCAGCGCCCGCTCGTCGCCGGGCGCGGCACACGCCGTCGACCGCACGTGCTCGCCGACGTCGAAGCCGGGGTCGTCGCTCCAGAACGGGCGGCCGCATCCGAACGGGGCGTCCACCAGCCGCTGGCGCAGCCGCGGCACCGCCGTGATCCGGTCCGCGATCGCATCGCGCACCACGGTGACGTCCACCGGCGACCGGGTCGCGAGCACCAGGACGGCGGCCACCTGCATCGACGTGCCGGTGACGTCGCACACGAGATCCGCCAGATCGCTGGAGCTCGCCCGCTCCGGACCCTCCCGCACGGCGCTCATCGCGGCTGCACGCCGGCGACGAGGAGCCGGCCGCCCGGCGGCGGCCCGGTCGTCACCTGGCCGGGTCGATCAGTCCGTAGTCGCCGTCGTCGCGGTGGTAGAGCACGTTCGCCCGCTCGCGGTCGGCATCGACGTAGAACAGGAACGGCAGACCCGTGATGCGCAGCCTCTCGACGGCCTCCGCGGTGTCGAGCAACGGCGCCGGCTGCGGGCTGACGGTAACCGCGACGGCGTGGGGTCCGGCGGGACCCGAGCCGCCGCCCGCCCGGGTCAGACGCAACCCGGTCGGCCCGTCGCGGTACACCACCGCGTCCAGCCCGGTGCCGGCCTCGACGAACAGGTGGAAGTCGAGCCCGAGGTCGTCCATCTCGGCGACGGCCTCATCCACGGAACACGGCGCCGGGCTGCTCGTCGCGTGCCGGACGATCTCCGGCTCGGCGAGCGGCCGGGACGCCGCTGCCGCGGCCGCCTGCTCGTGGTGCGGCCGTCGGCTGCGTGGCAACCGCTCCAGCCGGTGGTGCAGCCGCTCGACCAGCAGGTCCACCGCCTCACGGGGCCTCGCCGCCGCGGCGTGGACCAGCACCGGCCTGCCGTCGAGATCGACGTTGGCGTGCGCGGTGACCGGCTTCTCCCGAGCCGGGTCACCGTGGCGCAGTACCCGGACGTGCACCCGCAGCACGGGACCGGTGTGGGCGAGCACCCCGGCCACCCGTTCCCGCGCGTAGCCCGCGAGGTCCGACGCGATGTCGCCGCGCACCTCGACCACGATCTCCGGCGCGATCCGTTCCTCGACTCGGTCCATGACCCCGATACTCGACGTCCGGGAATCGGGCGGGCAGGGACCTCCGACCCACCCGCGGTCGCGAAAGGCCCCAGCCCGCCGGCCCCCGATCGCCCGCACGTCCGGACCGGGGACCTTCGGCCCACGAGGAGGGGACGGGCAGCACTGAGGACCGCATGGCGGCGCGGCGATCCTGGACGCGTACCGCGCCGCGGACCACACGGAGGGACGCGTGATGAACCACAACGCCGGCGGGACCGTCGACGAACGACCGATCGTGGTCGGGGTCGACGGCTCCGACTCCGCTCGCGACGCCGCGGAATGGGCGGCGGACCTGGCCGCGATCTGGGGCGTTCCCCTGCACCTGCTCACCGTCGGCCCGCCACCCGATCGGCTCGTCGAGCTGGGCGACGCGGCCGAACGCGCCGGCGCCCACCCCGTCGTCGTCGACGCGTCGGCGGGCAACGTCGTGGACGTCATCGCCGACCGGGCCCACACCGCCCGGATGCTGGTGCTCGGCAGCTACGGCGAGGGGGCCTGGTCGGGCATGCTCGCCGGGGCCGTCGCCGTCGCGCTGGTCACCAGCGTCGAGTGCCCGGTCGCCGTCATCCGTGGGACCGCACCGCAGATCCCCCCGCCCCGCGGGGGTCCGGTCGTCGTCGGGGTCGACGGCTCGCCGGCAGGCCGCGCCGCGCTCGCACTGGCCGCGGAGCTCGCCGCGTCGCTGGGCAGTCGCCTCGTCGTGGTGCACGCGTGGACCGACATCGTCGTCACGGGCGACCGCGCCCGGCGCAGCCCCGAGGCCGAGCCGGTCCTCGCCGCCCGCGCGGCCACACTGCTCGACACCGAGCTGGCGGAGCTCGCCCTGGCCCACCCCGGCCTTCCGGTCGAGCGCTCGCTCGTGGCCGGCACCCCGTTGCGGGCCCTGTTGGCCGCCGCCGAGGGCGCTCGCCTCCTCGTGGTGGGCCATCGGGGCCTGGCCGCCGACCCGGAGCGGAGGCTCGGTTCGACCAGCCTGGCACTCATCGAGTTCGTCCCGTGTCCGGTCGTGGTGACCGGGCCCGGCGTCGTGACCACACCGACCACCGTCACGGCCCCGGTCCCGGCCGGACTCCCGGCCGGGGAGGACAGGTCATGACCGCGGTCCTCGTCGCCGTGGCCGGGCGGCACGGGGCCACGGCCGGTATCGCCGAGGAGATCGCGGGCGTGCTGCGTGCGGAGCTGCCCGGAGCCGAGATCGAGGTGCGCGACGCCGCGGACCCCGGCGACCTGGGCCGCTTCGACGCGGTGCTGGTCGGCAGCGCGATCTACATGGGCCGCTGGCTGCCCGCGGCCCGGCACCTCGTCGAAGGGCACCGCGCGCAGCTCGCCGCGGTCCCGCTGTGGATGTTCTCCAGCGGCCCGCTCGGCGACCCGCCCCGCCCCCTCGACGACCTGGCCGACGTGACGGAGCTGGGAGCCGTCGTCGGGGCACGTGGCCACCACGTCTTCGGCGGCCGTCTGGACCCCGCCGACCTGCGGTGGACCGAGCGACTGGCCGTACGCGCCGTCCATGCCCCCACCGGCGACTACCGCGACCACGACGCCATCCGCGCCTGGGCGCTCGAGGTGGCCGCCGACCTGGGCCGGGCCACGGCGTCCGCTGCGTCCGACCCGGCGTGACCGTGCCGGGTCGGACGGACGGTCAGCGGGCGTCCGAGGGCGTGAACAGCGGCGGGTTGGGCAGGATCTGCCGGCCGAAGGTGGCCGCGACGGTGCCGGCGAGAGCCAGGTACCAGGCCAACCCCGCAGCGACGATGCCCAGGATCCCACCGATCGTCGTCAGGACGGGCTCCGCGCCGAGGGCGCCGAGGCCGAGCAGCACGAACACGAGCGTCACGACGGCGAACAGCAGGGCGAGCACGGCGGTCGTCCGCAACGCGGCGACCAGCATGAGCACCGTGAAGACCGCCCATGCGAGGAGGAACCACCCCGCCGCCGTTCCGTGCTGCTCTTTCGGGATCTTCTCGGCGAAAAAGGTGACATAGGCCCAGAAAGAGATCCAGAACGCACCGTAGGAGGTGAATACCGTGGCACCGAAGACGTTGCCCTTTCGGAACTCCCACATGCCCGCGAGCATCTGTGCGATCCCGCCGTAGGCGAGTGCCACACCGAGCACGATCGGCTCGGCCGTCGCCGGCAGTACGCCCGCGTTCACAAGGCTCAGCAGAAAGGTGGTGAGCGCGAAAGCGGCGAGGCCCAGCGGCGCCGGGTCCGCGATCATCTGGATGTGCTCGGAGGCGAGTTCCCGCGCGTTTGCCACGCGGCCGGCAGTGGGATCGTTGGTATCGGGCACGAAGGTCATCACGTGCTCGAAGTGGCCTACTGACTCCTGATCGGCAACGCTCATGGTCGGTCTTCCTCTCGAGTTCGGATTCAAGCCAGGGATCACCGAGCGGCGAGGGAGTTCACATTCGGACAGTTCCAGGACGCTGGTTCCCCAGTCTCGCACGAATCGAGGACAAAAAGGGGATCGCCGCAAAAGGCATACCACTCCGACGGCGAGGGTTGCCTTACTTGTAGTTCGAGCGCCGTGCGCATAACCTGGACAGAGACCCTTCATGTACAGCGCGCAGCTGCCGACGAGTCGGCCGGCTGCGAGATTATCCTCAATTCTGCGGGCCCCGAAGATGCACCGGAGGTGCGGCACATGTCGCCCGAATCATTCACGTCGTTGACCCCATTGAGTTTCCTCGCCCGCGCCGCGGACGTCTTCGCGGACAAGACCGCGATCGCCTACGGTGACCGCCGCACGAGCTACAGCGAACTCGCCGCCGAGGCGACCCGGCTGGCGCATGCGCTGCGGGCGTCGGGCGTGCAGCGCGGCGACCGGGTCGCCTACATGTGCCCGAACATCCCCGAGATGCTGGTGGCCCACTTCGGCGTCGCGCTGGCCGGTGCGGTGCTGGTGCCGGTGAACACCCGGCTCTCCGCGGAGGAGGTCCGCTACATCTGCGACCACTCCGGGGCGACGGTGCTGGTGGTCGACACCGAGTACCTGCCGGCACTGGCCGCGGTGCTGGACGGGATGCAGACCGTCACGCTGGTCGTGGGCGTCGGCGATCCGCTCGGCCCCGCGGTGCCCGGTGCAGCCGACCTGGCGCACGTCTCGTACGACGAGCTCCTCGAGCGCGGCTCGTCGGAGCCGCTGCCCTGGACCGTCGTCGACGAGCGCAGCCTGATCTCGATCAACTACACGTCGGGGACGACGGGCACGCCGAAGGGCGTGATGTACGCCCACCGGGGCGCCCACCTCAACGCGCTGGGCGAGATCATCCACCAGCGGCTGGATCCGGAGAGCGTCTACCTCTGGACCTTGCCGATGTTCCATTGCAACGGGTGGTGCACGCCGTGGGCGGTGACCGCGATCGGCGCCACCCACGTGTGCCTGCGCGCCGTGCGGGCCGACGTGATCTGGGAGCTGCTCGACCAGGAGCGGGTGACCCACCTCGACGGAGCGCCGACCGTGCTCACGGTGATCGCCGGCGCCCCGCAGGCCCACCCGCTCGGCCGGGAGCTGGTCGCGACCGTGGCAGGCGCCCCGCCCAGCCCGTCCGTGATCACCCGCATGCACGAGCTGGGGGCCCGGGTCGTGCACGTCTACGGCATGACCGAGACCTACGGCCCCTACGCGCTCAACGAGTGGCAGCCGGGCTGGTCGGAGCTGCCGCCCGCGGACCAGGCGCGGCGCCAGGCCCGCCAGGGCGTCGCGATGCTGCAGTCGGACCCGATCCGGGTGGTCGACGACCAGATGCACGACGTCCCGCGCGACGGTCGCACGATGGGCGAGATCGTGATGCGCGGCAACAACGTGATGGTGGGCTACTTCGACGACCAGGAGGCGACCGACAACGCCTTCCGCGGTGGCTGGTTGCACTCCGGCGACCTCGGCGTGCAGCACTCCGACGGCTACGTCGAGCTGCGCGACCGGGCCAAGGACATCATCATCTCGGGCGGCGAGAACATCTCGACCGTCGAGATCGAGCACGCCATCGAGATGCACCCCGCGGTGTCCGAGGCCGCCGTCATCGGCGTGCCGGACGAGAAGTGGGGCGAGCGACCGAAGGCCTTCGTCGTCCGCAAGGCCGGCGCCCAGGTCGACGAGGCCGAGCTGATCGGCTACCTGAAGACCCACATCGCCCGCTTCAAGGTGCCCGGGTCGATCGCGTTCGTCGACGACCTGCCGCGCACGTCCACCGGGAAGACCCAGAAGTTCGAGCTCCGGGAGAAGGAATGGGCCGGGCACGCCAGCCGGATCCAGGGATGACCACCGGCGGGTCGGCCGACCGGACCTAGTGCCCCGCACGTCGATGCGGAACGCCGTCACGTTCTGCGCGCTGGTCGTCCTGCTCTCGGTGCCGTTCTGGCTGGTCGGTGCCGTGGTCGATCTCGGGCCGCCGGCGATACCGATCGACCTGCCCCTCAGTTCCCTGCAGTTCGTGTGCCCGCTCATCGCGGCGGTGATACTCGTCGGCAGGGACGACGGTCCCGGAGGCATCCGCAAGCTCCTGCTCAGGGCGGTCGACCTCCGGGCCCTCACCCCGAGGATCTGGTACCTGCCGGTGATCCTGCTGATGCCGGCCGTGCTGGCGCTGTCCTACGGCGTCCTCCGCCTGGCAGGCAGCCCCCTCCCCGAACCGGACATCCCGATCCTGGCGATACCGGCGTTCTTCGGCGTCTTCCTCCTGGCCGCGGTGTTCGAGGAGACCGGCTGGTCGGGATATGTCCTGCAACCGTTCCAGGACCGGTGGGGCGCGGCGGGCGGCGGGGTCGTCCTCGGGTCGCTATGGGGCGCCTGGCACGTGGTGGGCTGGTACGTCCAGGGCGGCCACACCCTCACCTGGACGGCCGGGCAGTTCGTCGGCTCGATCGCGCTTCGGGTCCTGATCGTGTGGCTCTACAACGCCACGGGCGGGAGCGTCCTCGCGGCGGTCCTGTTCCACGACATGATCAACGTCGGCGAGTTCCTCTTCCCGAACTACGGGTCGCACTACGACCCCGGTGTCACCGCTGCGATCCTCGCCCTCGTTGCCGCGCTCGTCACGCTCCTGCGGGGGCCGCCTCACTGGGGCGCCCGGCATCGCCGGCGGCGGCCGGCGGGGGTCCCGACTCCTGGTGACCAATGGCCGCAGCGTCGGACGCCCCGCGCTCCCTAGCGTGGGACGACCGTCGTCGATCGTGGTGCCCTTCCGGAGGTTGAGATGCCGAAGTACGTCTACGCGTTCAGCGAGGGCAGCAAGGACCTGAAGGCCCTGCTGGGTGGGAAGGGCGCGAACCTCGCCGAGATGACGAACATGGGGCTCCCCGTCCCGCCGGGCTTCGTCGTCACGACCGAGGCGTGCCGGGCCTTCCTGCGCGACGGTGTCGCGCCGCCCGAGCTGGCGGGGCAGGTGGCCGAGCACCTCGAGAAGCTGGAGGCAGCGCTGGGCAAGCGCCTCGGGCAGGCCGACGACCCGCTCCTGGTGGCGGTGCGGTCGGGCGCGGCGTTCTCGATGCCCGGCATGATGGAGACCGTTCTCGACGTCGGGCTGAACGACGCCTCCGTGCTCGGCCTGGCCCGCGTCTCGGGCGACGACCGGTTCGCCTGGGACTCCTACCGGCGCCTGATCCAGATGTTCGGCACGACGGTCCTCGGCATCGACGGTGAGGCCTTCGTCACCGTGTTCGACGAGCGGAAGCGCACCCGCGGCACCGCCGACGACCTCGGCCTGGACGCCGACGACATGCGCGCGATCGTGTCGTCGTTCAAGGCCGTCGTGCTGGAGCGGTCCGGCCGGGAGTTCCCGCAGGACCCGCACGAGCAGCTGGACATGACCGTGCGCGCGGTGTTCGCGTCGTGGAACGCACCCCGCGCGGTGACCTATCGCACCCGGGAGCGGATCCCCGCCGACCTGGGCACCGCCGTGAGCGTGGTGGCGATGGTGTTCGGCAACCTGGGCGCAGGCTCCGGGTCCGGCGTCGCCTTCACCCGGAACCCGGCCACCGGTGCGAAGGGCGTCTACGGGGACTACCTCACCGACGCCCAGGGCGAGGACGTCGTGGCGGGCATCCGCAACACGCTGTCGCTCGCCGAGCTGGAGCACCTCGACCCGGTCTCCTACCACCGGCTGCGCGAGATCATGACGATCCTCGAGCAGCGCTACCAGGACCTGTGCGACATCGAGTTCACGATCGAGCGCGGCACCCTCTGGATGCTGCAGACGCGGGTCGGCAAGCGCACCGCCGCGGCGGCGTTCGTGATCGCCTGCCAGCTCGTCGACGAGGGGCTCATCGACACCGACGAGGCCCTGCGCCGCGTGACGGGCGCCCAGCTGGCCCAGCTGATGTTCCCGCGCTTCGCGACCGACGCGGCCACGACGGTGCTGACGGTCGGCATGAACGCCTCCCCCGGTGCCGCGACCGGCACCGTCGTGTTCGACAGCCCCACCGCCGTGGCCCGGACCGCGGCCGGCGAGCACGTGATCCTCGTCCGCCGCGAGACCAACCCCGACGACCTGGCCGGGATGATCGCCGCGCAGGGCGTGCTGACCAGCCACGGCGGCCGCACCAGCCACGCCGCGGTCGTCGCACGCGGCATGGGGACGACGTGCGTGTGCGGCGCGGAGGAGCTCGACATCGACGTGGCCGGGCGGCGGCTGACCGGGCCCGGCGGCGTCGAGGTGGTGGAAGGCGATGTGCTGTCCATCGACGGCGGCACCGGCGAGGTGTTCCTCGGCGAGGTGCCGGTCGTGGAGTCGCCCGTCGTGGAGTACTTCGAGGGCACGCTGGACCCTGCCTCCCCGCATGCGGGTGAGCTGGTGCGCGCGGTGCACCGGCTCATGGGGCACGCCGACGCGCGGCGACGGCTCGTCGTGCGGGCCAACGCCGACACCGGCGCGGACGTCGCGCGGGCGCGCCGGTTCGGCGCCCAGGGCATCGGGCTGTGCCGCACCGAGCACATGTTCCTCGGTGATCGGCGCGAGCAGGTGGAGCGGCTGGTGCTCGCCGAGACCGACGACGAGCACGACGCCGCCCTCGCCGAGCTGCTGCCGTTGCAGCGCGCCGACTTCGTCGAGGTGTTCACGGCCATGCCGGGCCGGCCGGTGACGATCCGGCTGCTGGACCCGCCGCTGCACGAGTTCCTGCCCGACCTGACCGAGCTGTCCGTCCGGGTCGCGCTGGCCGAGGAACGCGGCACGCCGGTCGAGAAGGACGTGGCGCTGCTCGCGGCGGTGCGGCGGCTCCACGAGGAGAACCCGATGTTCGGCCTGCGCGGGGTCCGGCTGGGCATCGTCATCCGCGGGCTGTTCGGCATGCAGGTGCGGGCGATCGCCCAGGCCGCCGCAGCGGTGCGCGCCACGGGCGTCGACGTCCGGCCGGAGATCATGGTTCCGCTGGTCGGTGCCGTGCAGGAGCTGCAGGCGGTGGCCGCCGAGATCGCCGCGGTGCTCGCCGAGGAGTCCGCGCGCTCCGGCGTGGAGCTGGGGGCGCCGATCGGCACGATGATCGAGCTGCCGCGCGCGGCGCTCACCGCGGGCCGCATCGCCGAGTCGGCGCAGTTCTTCTCCTTCGGCACCAACGACCTCACGCAGACGACCTGGGGCTTCTCGCGCGACGACGTCGAAGGGGCGTTCTTCTCCCGCTACCTCGAGCAGGGGATCTTCGCGTCGTCGCCCTTCGAGACGCTCGACACCGAGGGGGTCGGGCGGCTGATCGGCCTCGCCACCCAGGAGGGCCGGGCGACGCGTCCCGACCTGCAGATCGGTGTCTGCGGTGAGCACGGCGGCGACCCCGACTCCGTCCACTTCTTCCACCACGCGGGCATCGACTACGTCTCGTGCTCGCCGTTCCGGGTCCCCGTGGCCCGCCTCGAAGCCGGGCGCGCGGCACTGGACCCGGAGCAGACCTCGTAGGCCGCCCGGGGCCGTGCCCCCGGTCCGCCGGGGCGCCCTCCCGGGGCGCCCGGGCCGGCGGGGAGCTGCGGTCCCGCCCACGGAGGTCCCGCACACGACGACGACGGGGACAGTCGTCCCCGTCGTCGTCTCGTGTGCTGTCCGGAATCAGCTCAAGGTGCGGGCGACCATCTCGACCAGGTCGATCGTGCGCTGGGCGTAGCCCCACTCGTTGTCGTACCAGCCGAAGACCTTGACCAGATCACCCGTCACCGTGGTCATCCCGGAGTCGAACACGCAGGACGCGGGATCGCCGAGGACGTCGCTCGACACGATCGGGTCGGTGGTGTAGCTCAGGTAGCCCTTGAGCGGGCCCGACGCGGCCACCGAGAAGGCCCGGTTGACCTGCCCGACCGTGGCTTCCTCACCGAGCTGCACCGTCAGGTCCACCAGCGACACGTCCGCCACCGGCACGCGCACGGCGACGCCGTCGAGGCGCCCGGCGAGCTCCGGCATGATCTCCGCGATCGCGCGGGCGGCCCCGGTGCTGGTCGGGATCATGTTGATCGCGGCCGCGCGGGCCCGTCGCAGGTCCTTGTGCGGACCGTCCTGCAGGTTCTGGTCGCCGGTGTAGCTGTGCACGGTGGTCAGCAGCCCCCGGCGGATGCCGAACGCGTGGTGCAGGACGTGGACCATCGGTGCGGCGCAGTTCGTCGTGCAGGACGCGTTGGAGATCACGTCGTGATCGTGCGCGGAGTAGACGTCCTCGTTGAGGCCCATGACGATCGTGGCGTCGAGGCCCTTGCCCGGGGCCGTCAGCACGACCTTCCGGGCGCCTGCGGCCAGGTGCTGCGCGGCCTGCTCCCGCGTACGGAACCGGCCGGTGGCCTCGACGACCACATCGACGCCGAGCGCACGCCAGTCGAGCGCCGCGGGGTCGGACTCGCCGAACACCCGCACCAGCCGGCCCCCGATGGACAGGTGCTCGGCATCCGCGTCGATCACGGTGGACCATCGTCCGTAGGTGGAGTCGTAGCGCAACAGGTGCGCCAGCGTCGGGACCGGCGCCAGATCGTTCACCGCGACGACCTCGACGACCGAGTCCGTCCGCTCGACGATGCCGCGGAGCACGCTCCGCCCGACCCGTCCCATTCCGTTGATGCCGACCCGGGTACGCATATCAGGACTCCTTCGTGACGGCGCCGTTGGCGACCGGTGCCTGCATGGGGAAAGCGATGGGAGCCGCGGCCGGCTGTGCGGCCGCGGCGGCGGTCTCGCGGGCGAGGAACGAGCCCAGCTCCCCGATCGTGCTCATCAACGGGGCCGGGAACACGACCGTGGTGTTCTTGTCCACGCCGATCTCCACCAGGCTCTGCAGGTTGCGCAGCTGCAGTGCCAGCGGGTGGTCCATCATGATGTCCGACGCCTCACCCAGCGCGGCGGCGGCGAGCGACTCGCCCTGAGCGTTGATGATCTTGGCGCGCTTCTCGCGCTCGGCCTCGGCCTGCCGCGCCATCGCCCGCTTCATGCTCTCGGGGAGCTGGATGTCCTTGAGCTCCACCAGCGTCACCTCCACGCCCCAGTCGAGCGTGGCGACGTCGAGGATCTCGCGGATGTCCTTGTTGATCCGGTCGGTCTCCGAGAGCGTCTCGTCGAGCGTGTGCTGCCCGACCACCTTCCGCAGCGTGGTCTGCGCGATCTGGTCGATCGCGATGTAGACGTTCTCGATGGCCACCACCGACTTCACGGCGTCGACCACCCGGAAGTAGGCGACCGCCGAGACGTCCACGCTGACGTTGTCGCGCGTGATGATCCCCTGGGACTGGATCGGCATCGTGACGATCCGCAACGACACCCGGTGCATCACGTCGACCAGGGGGATGATCAGGCGCAACCCCGGGTCGCGGGCGCCCTGCACCCGGCCGAACCGGAAGAGCACCCCCTGCTCGTACTGCTTGATGATGCGTACCGCGAGCCCGAGAACGATCAAGACGACGATGACGACGACGGCGATCACCGTGAGGGTTGTGCTCATGAGATCACCGAACCACCGCCGACGGACCCGCCGCACCGGTCCGGCGACCCCGGTCCACGGGTCGAAGGTCCTGCCGGGAGCCGCGGCGTCGCGGTCCGGGCCGCGTCGACCCGCCGAAGGCGTGCGGCAATCTTGGCCTTCGCGGACGAAGCCACGCGCGCCGGTGGCGCCGTAGGTTTCCCGGGTGCCGCCGACGGTGTCGATCGACCTCCACGAGCGCATGCTCGCGATCCGGCACCTCCTCACGAAGATCGACGTCCTGTACCGCCAGGGCCAGGTGCGCGGCCCTGCCCACCTCGGCATCGGGCAGGAGGCCATCGCCGTCGGCGTCGCCTCGGTGCTGCGGCCCGACGACTACTCGCTGGGCACCTACCGCGGCCACGCCCACGCGCTGGCCCGCGGCGCCGATCCGGAGGCGGTCCTGCGGGAGATGCTCGGCCGTGAGGGCGGCATCTGCGGGGCCAAGGGTGGCTCCATGCACATCACCAGCACCGAGCACGGCTACTACGGCTCCTACGCGATCATCGGTGGCCACCTGCCGACCGCGGTCGGGATGGCCTGGGCGAGCCGGATCAAGCGCGACGGCCGCGTCACGGTGTGCTTCTTCGGCGACGGCACGGTGAACATCGGCGCGTTCCACGAGGCGGTGAACCTGGCCGCGGTGTGGCGGCTGCCGGTGGTCTTCGTCTGCGAGAACAACCAGTACATGGAGTACACGCCGATCGCGGACGTGATCCCGGTACCGCGGCCCGCGGCCGACCGCGCCTGCGCCTACGGCCTCGACGCCGTCGTCATGGACGGCAACGACGTGGACGCGGTCCGCGAGGTGGCCGGTGCCGCCGTCGAGAACGCCCGGGCCGGCGGTGGGCCCGCGCTCATCGAGGCGACGACGTACCGGCTGTGCGGGCACTCCTGCGCCGACGGCGGCACCTACCGCACCGCCGAGGAGGTCGCGGAGGCCTGGACGCGCGAGCCGATCGTGCGGCACGCGGCGGCGCTCACCGCGTCCGGGGTGACGGCCGAGGAGCTGGCCGCGCTGTCCGACCGGTTGCGCAGGGAGGTCGACGCGCTCGCGGCGCGCGCGCTCGCGGCGCCCTTCCCCGCTGCGGCGCGGGCGTGGGACGGCATGTGGAGCGACGGGAGTTCGACGTGGCGGAACTGACCTTCCGCCAGGCCGTGGCCGCGGCGCTGGCGCAGGAGATGGCCCGCGACGAGCGGGTCGTGATGCTGGGCGAGGACATCGGCTCCGGTGGGGTGTTCAAGACGACCGGCGGCCTGCGGGAGCGCTTCGGTGCGGACCGCGTGTGGGACACCCCGATCTCGGAGCAGGCCATCGCCGGGGCGGCGATGGGTGCCGCGATGGCCGGGCTGCGACCCGTCGCGGAGATCATGTTCTCCGACTTCTACGCGGTCTGCTGGGACCAGGTCGCCAACGAGATCGCCAAGGCGCACTACATGACCGGCGGGCAGCTGCACGTGCCGCTGGTGATCCGCGGGTGCAACGGCGGCGGCCTCGGCTTCGGCGCCCAGCACAGCCAGGCCCTGGAGAACTGGGCGATGTGCGTGCCCGGGCTCAAGATCGCGTCGCCGTCCACGCCCGCCGACATGATGGGCCTGCTGGCGGCCGCTGTCCGCGACGACGACCCCGTGCTGGTGTTCGAGCACAAGGCGATGTACGCGGCGAAGGGCGAGTGCCCCGACGGAGACCACGTCGTGCCCCTCGGGCAGGCCGCCGTCCGGCGGGCCGGCACCGACATCACGCTCGTGGGGCTCTCCCGGACCGTCGGCATGTGCGAGCGGGCGGCCGCGGAACTGGCGGAGCAGGCCATCGACGCCGAGGTGATCGATCTGCGCACGCTCGTCCCGCTCGACGCGGCCACCGTTCTCGGCTCCGTGCGCCGCACGGGCCGGGTCGTGATCGTCGAGGAGAACCCCGGGCAGCTGGGATGGGGCGCCGGCGTCGCGGCGATCGTCGCCGAGGAGGCGTTCGACGACCTCGACGCGCCGGTGACGCGGGTGTCGGGCGGCAACGTCCCGCTGCCGGTGGCCGCGCCCATGGAGGCCGAGGTGTCCCCCTCCCCGGAACGCGTGGTCGCGGCGGTGCGGCGGCTGCTGGGGGTTTCGAGTTCGGCAACAGCAACAGCAACAGCGAGAGGGTGATCTCAGTGGAGATTCGCGGCGAGGACGTTCTGCTGCCGGTGTCGGCGGTGTCCGCCTTCCCCCGGCCGCACTGGTTGCAGGGCCGGGTGTTCGGCAGCCAGTACGAGCCCACCTACCGCAGCCACAACGCCCGGGTGGCCTACGAGGACGCCTCCAAGCTGGTGGCGCGCGAGCAGGAGGCGGCCGGCCTGCACATCCTGTGCGACGGTGCGCAGTACTACGAGTGGGAGGCGCCGGGCTTCCAGCTCGAACCGATCTTCCACTTCATCCCCGAGATGCTCGGCGGCATCTCCAACTACGGCCCGCCCGGTGACGGCGTGAAGTACAGGCCCTTCTACAAGGGCACCGTGCACGCGAAGGTGGAGTGGGTGCGCCCGATCTTCGAGGGCGTCGTGTATGCGATGCAGAACGCCACCGACCGCCCGTTCAAGGTCGCCTACCTCGGCCCCGCACAGCAGAGCGTCATCCTCGACGACCAGCACTACGGCAACGGAGTCGAGCTGGCCAAGGACATCGCCCGCGCCCTGAACAAGGAGATGCACTTCCTGCAGGACATGGGCCTGGAGGCGGTGCAGCTGATCGACGTGCTGCCGCCCTACACCAACGACATGTGGCAGATCGAGTGCCAGCAGATCATGTGGGAGGGCATCCACATGACCAAGTTCTGGCACGTCTGCTACGGCAGTGTCGACGGCCAGCGCGACGTCTTCGACGACCACGCGGCCAGCATGATGCCACTGTTCCGTGAGTCGCCCGCCGACGTGATCCACCTGGAGTTCACGAACAAGGACTTCAGCGAGCTCGACGCGTTCGGCGAGTTCCCCAAGGACAAGGTGCTCGGCGTCGGTGTGGTGGACGCGAAGAACACCATGGTCGACTCCGTCGAGCAGATCTCCGACCGGATCCGCCGCGCACTGAAGGTCGTCCCTCCCGATCGCCTGCTGGTCGCGCCCGACTGCGGCCTGGGCTACTTCAGCCGGACCACCGCGTACGCGAAGCTGCGCAACATGGGCCAGGCGGCCGACGAGGTCCGCAAGGCGCTGTAGACCCCGATCAGCGCAGCGGTGCGAGTGGGTCCTGCGCCTCGCGGAGCTGGGCCAGATCGGCGTAGCCGGCCAGGGCGAGGGTGATGTCGAGCTCCGCGAGCACGCAGCGCAGGACGTGCCGCACCCCGTCCTGGCCGTCGAGCGCCAGCCCGTAGACGTACGGGCGGCCCAGCAGCACCGCGTCGGCGCCGAGCGCGAGGGCGACGGCCGCGTCGGCGCCGCTGCGGATGCCCGAGTCGAACAGCACCGGAGCGCGCCCGCCGACGGCCGTGACGACGGCGGGCAGCGCCTGCAGGGAGCCGACCGCGCGGTCGAGCTGCCGCCCGCCGTGGTTGGAGACGACCACGCCGTCCATCCCGGAGTCGAGCGCCCGCAGCGCGTCGTCGGGGTGCTGGATGCCCTTGAGTGCGATCGGGCCCGCCCAGTGCTGCCTGATCAGCGCCAGCCGCTCCCGGACCGTGGCGTTGCCCTGGAACATCCGCTGGCGGTGCCGCACCGCGGCGGCCGGATCGGCCTCCGGTGGCCGCTCGAGCCCGGCGCGGAAGGCGGGGTCGGAGAACGGGATCGCGGCGCCGATCCCGCGCAGGAACGGCAGGTAGGCGCCGTCGAGGTCATGGGGGCGCCATCCCAGCAGCCAGGTGTCCAGCGTGACGACGAGGACGGAGTAGCCCGCGGCCCTGGCCCGCTCCAGCAGGCTGATCGTCACCGCGTCCTCGGCCGGCCGGTACAGCTGGAACCAGCGCGGGCCGTCGCCGGACGCGGCCGCCACCTCCTCCGTGGTGTGCGACGCTGCCGTCGACAGCACCATGGGCACGCCCAGCCCGGCCGCCGCGCGCGCCGTCGCGAGCTCCCCGTCGGGGTGGACGATCGACTGCACGCCGATCGGCGCGAGCAGCAGGGGCGCCGGCATGGCGGTGCCGAGGACGGTGGTCGACCAGTTCCGGACGGTCGTGTCGCGCAGCATCCGCGGCACCAGGGCGTGGCGGTCGAAGGCCGCCCGGTTGGCCCGCATCGTCGCGCCGGAGCCGGCCCCGCCCGCGACGTACCAGAACGAGGTCTCCGCCATCACCGCCCGGGCGGCGTCCTCGAGCCGGCCGGGATCGGTCGGCAGGTCCGGCCGCTGCCCGCGCCGGAAGATCTCGGCACCGTAGGCGGGGAAGGCCACGGCTCCATCGTGGGCCGCCGGGTGGATACCGGGAAGGCCAGTGTCGGGGCCGCGATTCGTCCCCGGCGGACATGGTCGCGGGCGGGCCGGGTGACTGATCCTCATCAGCGTGCGCATCGGGATGACCGTCGGGGGCGACGTCCTCGCTCGCCCGGGCTCACCGGACGTCCCTCGCACGCGGACCCTGCTGGCCGGCTCGTGAGCCCCTACGCCGACGAGCTGGTCGAGGGGGGCTTCGCGATCGAGGTCGCCGACGCCCCGCTGCTGCACGCCGGGTTGAACGTCGCCGACCTGGCCCACGTCCTGGTGCTCCGGGAGCGCGGCGTGGTGCCCGAGGAGGCCGGCCGCCGGCTGCTGGCCGTTCTGCTGGACGCGGCGCGCACCCCCGTCGCGGAGTTCGGCTACGACCCGGCCCACGGTGAGGTCTACAACTGCCGCGAGCGCCGCTTCGCCGCGCAGATCGGCCGCGACGCCGGCTGGCTGCACGCCGGTCGCCCGCGCCGCGAGGCCGTACGGATCGCGATGCGGTTGCGGGTGCGCCACGACACCGCCGACCTGATCGAGGCGGCCGCGGGGTTCGCCGCTGCGGCGGCGGCGGTCGCCGCGTCGCACGCCGAGACGCTGATGGCCGAGCAGACCTACCTCCAGCACGCGCAGCCGTCGACGTTCGGGCACTACCTGCTGGGGATGGTCTACCCGGTGCTGCGGGAGATCGAGCGGCTCACCGCCGAGCTCGACCGCGTCAACCAGAGCCCGGCGGGCGCGGGTGGGGTCAACGGCAGCCCGCTCACCGGCGACCGGGACCGCACCGCCGGGATGCTCGGCTTCGACGGCGTCATCGAGCACACGCGCGACGCGATGTGGCAGGCCGACGGGCTCACGATGCTGGTCGTCACCGCGGCGAGTCTCGTGACGACGCTGGCCAAGCTCGCCGAGGACCTGGAGATCTGGAGCAGCGGCGAGTTCGGCTACGTCAGCCTGGCCGACGGCCACACCCGCACGAGCGTGCTGATGCCGCAGAAGCGCAACCCGTACGCGCTGACGATGGTGCGCGGCGAGGCGGGTGTCCTCATCGGGCGCGCCACCGGCATGCTCGCGCTGGCGAAGAGCCCGTCGGCGCGCAGCGACAACCTGATCTTCGCCTACGGCGAGGTGCCGCGAGCGCTGGACCTCGCCACCCGCGCGACCCGGCTGATGGCCGGGGTCGTCACCGGGCTGACGGTGGACACCGGACGGATGTACGCCGCGCTGGAGTCCGGCTTCTCGCAGGCCGCGGACCTCGCCGAGCACCTGATGACGACCGCGGGCCTGGACTACCGCTCCGCCTACGAGCTCGTCGGCGCCTGCGTGCGCCGTGCGGCGGCCGACGGGCTGCGGGGAGTGGACATCACCGGCGCGATGCTCGACGCCGCCGCCGCGGCGCGGGGACTGCCGGGCGGGTTCGGCGACGCGGACCTCTCGGCCGTGCTGGACCCCGCCACCATCGTCGGGTCCCGGAGGTCGCGCGGCGGGGCAGCACCCGACGTCGTGCGGGGCATGGCGAAGGAGTGCGCGGACACCGCCGCCGGCGTGCTGGGCACCATCCGGGCCCGGCGCGCCGGGTTCGACGCGGCCGAGAGCGCGGTCCGCCGGCTGGCGGCAGCGGCAGTGGCCACGCACGCCGGTGATCACGGCACGGACGTCGTGAGTTGATCTTCAAGAACGACATCAGTGCCTTGATCAGCGCGGTCGGGGCCACCACGAGAGGACCGCAGGGACATGGACATCCGGGACGAGCACCTCAACCTCGGCGAGTGGAACGAGCTGATCGAGCGGAGTCTCGACGACCCCGACTCGGAGCCGATCCTCAACGTCGACCGCGACGTGGATCCGCTCTACGACGCCGTGTTCGTGGGCGGCGGGGCCGGCGGCCGGTTCGGGGCGTCCTACATGCGGGCCATGGGCGGCCGCCCCCTGATCGTCGACGCGTGGCCGTTCCTGGGCGGGTCGTGCCCGCATCAGGCCTGCGTGCCCCACCACCTGTTCTCCGAGGCCGCCGAGGAGCTCGACCGGATGCGGTGGTTCTCCGACGAGCTGTTCTTCCCCAAGTTCGACGCCTCCCGCGCGAGCATCCTGGAGATGGTCAAGCTGTTCCTGGCCGGCCGGGGCAGCGCCCACGCGTTCATGAACTGGCAGACCAAGGAGCAGCTCGACGTCGAGTACGTCCTCAACGCGCGCGCCACGATCGTCGACCAGCACACGGTGACCGCGGCCGGGAGGACGTTCCGGACGAAGAACCTGGTGCTGGGCATGGGCGCCCGGCCGTTCACCCCGGACATCCCCGGGCTGGACCTGCGCGGCGTGTACGACTTCGTCAGCCTCGTCGAGGAGCTCGACTACGAGCCCACCCGTTGCGTGATCATCGGGGGCAGCAAGGTCGCCATGGAGTACGGGGCCTTCTTCCACGCCACCGGCTGCGACACCACGATCGTGTCCCGCTCCCCGCTGATGCGGACCAAGTCGCTGCACCACGTCGACGAGGACCTGCGCCAGTACGTCGTCGGCGGGATGCGCAAGCGGGGTATGGACATCCTGGAGGGCGCCCACCCGGTCTCGGTCAACGACAACGGGCACGGTGCCGTGCGGAGCGTGACGGTGCGGCTCGCCTCCGGGGACGAGCGGGAGATCGAGACCGACTTCGTGTTCCTGGGCCTGGGCGAGCGGCCGGACACCTCGCAGGCCCAGGCGGCGCTCGGGATCGAGGTGGGCCCGACGGGCCGGGTGGTGGCCGACAAGCACATGCGCACCACCGTCCCGGGCGTCTACGCGATCGGCGACATGATCGACGGGCCGATGGAGATGTTCAAGGCCCGCAAGTCCGGGGTCACCGCCGCCCGCAACATCATGGGCGAGGACCTGGAGTTCGACTTCACCGAGTTCCCGGACTTCCTGCACACCACCTACGAGGTGACGTGGGTCGGGCTCACCGAGGAGGAGGCCAGGGCCACCCGCGACGACGTGATCATCATCCAGATGCCGCCGTACGTCGAGGGCCTGGACACACCCAACCTCCCGCTGCCGTGCGCCGAGGGCACGATGCTCTACGCGTTCAGCAAGCCCGAGCTCTCGGGTTTCCAGAAGCTCGTGGTGGACGGGGCCACGCGCAAGGTGCTGGGCGCCCACCACTGCGGCTACGGCGCCAAGGACGCGTTCCAGTACCTCGACCACCTCATCCACCGCCCCGAGGGCCTGACGATCGACGACCTGGGCTGGATGAACGAGCTGTTCCTCAACCCGGAGCACTTCGTGCAGCTCTCCCGGCTGCGGGCCGGGAAGGCCCGGCTCACGCACCTCTGACCAGGTCGCGCTGCTGCATCCGGTGTCGTGCGGCACCGGGTGTCAGCGGTCTGCGCGCCGAACGGGGCATCGCCCTCACGGCCGTCTGCCGCCGGCGGCTGAACCGGGGCGGGTCGCTCCGACGGTGAGCCGAGGACCCGCCCGGCTCCGGCTCAGCCGAGCGACTTCCGGACCAGCTCGGTGCCGGCGACGAGCGCGTGCAGCTTGTCGACGGCGATGTAGCGCTGCAGCAGGATCAGCCCGCAGTCGGTCGTGACGCCGAGCTTGTCGGCCGGGATGTACTCCAGCAGCCGATGGATCCGGTCGGCCACCTGCTCGGCGGTCTCGGTGATCGTCGACTTCACGTCGATCACGCCGGCCCAGAACTTCATGGTGTCCGGGAGCGGGTGGTTCTTGATCACGTCGAGCCCGGAGAGGTCGTCGGAGCGACGCCCGCAGTTCTCCAGGTTGAGGATGTCCATGTTGCCCTCGTAGGCCTTCGGGATGATCGACGCCGTGGCCGAGGGCTGCTCGCCCTTGCGCTGTGTCAGGTCGAAGATCTCCCCGGCCGCGGCCGTGTCGTCGGGCATGTAGGCGGGGGTGCCGCCCCAGTTGCCCCAGCAGACGTGGCAGATGATCTGCGCGTGCTGCACGCCCTCGACGGCGCGGTTGAACGCCTCGATGGCCCAGTCCTCGTAGAAGTAGGGCCAGGTGAACTCGTCGAGCTGGATGAAGTCGATGCCCATCGCGTCGACCTCGAGGATGTCCTCGTTGATCGCCGCCGCGATGGCCATGGCCCGGTCGCGGGCGTTGTCGTAGTGCAGGTCGTTGGTGGCCTGGGCCAGCACCTGGATGCCGGTGTACTGGATCTTCGTGGCCTTCTTCGTGGCACGCTTCAGCGCACGGGCCTGCTCGACCATGATCGCGCCGTGCCGTTTGACCTCGGCCGTCGCGGTGCCGGCGTGCAGCCGGCTGTAGATCGGGAAGCCGAGGAAGCCGCCCTTGAGGTCGTAGCCCAGGCGGCGGTAGTAGTAGTACAGGGCCTGGTCGGCGTAGTTGTCGCCGTGCAGCCGACCGTCGGAGATGATGTCCAGCCCGGCCAGCTCCTGGTCGGCGACGAGGGCCGACATGGCGTCCTGGAACGACTCCTGGTTGAACGAGTCCGGCGGCTCCTGGTTGCCCGACCAGGTGCGCGCGGGCCCGGCGTCCCACCAGCGCGGGTTCGGGTAGTTCCCGACCATCGACGTGGGGATGAGGATGTCCTGGTCTCCGACTCTCATCAGATTCCCTTCCGGAGTGGGGCAGGTCACACGGGTGATCTCAGCCGGAAGCTATCCCCCGCGGCCGGTGCTGCGCAGATTTGTTGACCCTCCGGGACAGCCCTTTCGTCCTGGGCGGCCAACCGGGGCCACGATGGGCCCATGGTGGAGTTCCGTGCCGAACGGTCCGACGAGTCGCCCGGCAGCGAGCTGATGGCGGCGCTCAACGCGCTGCTCGACGAGCAGTACCCCGGCCGGGCGGCCCGCCCCGGCTCGGTGACCTCGCCGGATGAGATGGTGCCGCCGGCGGGCACGTTCCTCGTGGGGTACGACGGCGAGCGCGCCGTCGCGATCGGCGGTCTGCGCGACCTGGGCGACGGGATCTGCGAGATCAAACGCATGTACGTGGTGCCCGGCGCCCGCTCCCGCGGAGTCGGCCGCGGTCTGCTGGCGGCGCTGGAGCAGGCGGGCCGCGGGCTCGGCCACGAGCGGGTCAGGCTGGACGCGGCGGCGGAGCAGAAGCACAGCAAGGTGCTGTTCGCGGACGCGGGCTACGTGGAGATCGAGAAGTACAACGACAACCACATCGCGGACTACTGGGCCGAGAAGCCGTTGTAGCTCACCCATCGCACAGGCGCTGCGGGGTCGGCACCGGCGTCCTGGCGCTGGTGCGGTCCACAGGACGCCGGTGCGGGCGCTACGTCGCGGTGAAGAGGGTGGGAGCGCCGCCGGTGACCAGGAAGACGACCGGCCCGCGGACCTCACCCCGGGCTGCCGCTGCCGTCAGCCCCGCCATCGCCTTCGCGGCGAAGACCGGATCCAGGAACACGCCCTCCGCGCGGGCCACCAGCTCCGTGGCCGCGTCGCCCTCGGCGGAGCGGTACCCGTATCCGGGTCCGATGTGGCCGCCGAGCACCGTCGGCGCACGGGCCGGAGGCGTGACGCCGATGCGGTCGGCGGCCTCGCGTGCCAAGCCCCCGACGCGGGCGATGCACTCCGGCACGGGCCGCGACACCGTCACCCCCACCGCGTCGACGCCGGGGCACTGCCACTCCAGGCCCGCGAACAGTCCGGCCTGGGTACCGCAGGAGCCGGTGGCCAGCCAGACCGCGGTCGGGGCGAGGCCCAGCGCGAGCATCTGCACGGCCAGCTCCTGGCTCGCGGCGACGTAGCCCAACGCTCCGACGGCGTTCGCCCCACCCCGCCCCAGCGGGTAGGGGCGGCGACCGGCGGCGCGCAGCTCGTCGGCGACGGCGGCCACACCCGTGTCGACGGAGGTGCGGTCGGTGTCACCGGTGAAACGGATCTCGGTGCCGACCATCGCGGCCAGCGCCATGTTGCCCGCCGGCGGCACCGGATCGCCGTAGCAGACCAGCGTGGTGTCCATACCCCGCGTGCGGGCGGCGAGCGCGGCGAGCATGGCCCAGTTGGACCCCGGCCCACCACCGGTCACCACGTGATCGCAGCCCAGGCGCTGGGCGTCGGCCAGGAGGAACTCCAGCCCGCGGACCTTGTTGCCGCCCAGCCCGAGGCCGGTCATGTCGTCGCGCTTGAGCCAGATCTCCACGCCGAGCGCCTCCGAGAGCCGCGGCGCGGGCTGCAACGGCGTGGGGAACGTGCCCAGCCGGATCCGGGGCTGGGCCAGCAGGCCGCTCACCGGCCCGCGACGCGGTCCACGAACGCCGTCGCCATGCCCAGCGCCCTACGGGGATCGGCCACCAGTGCCACGTCCTCCTTCGTGAGCAGGCCGTCGGCGACCAGGCGGTCGGCCAGGTCGACGCCGTCGTCCCGGGCGGCCATCGCGGCCGCGTACACCGCCTCGTGGGCCGAGTGCTTGCCGATCCGCGCCGCCAGCACCGCCATCAGGGGCTCGGAGAGCAGGGACGCGCCGTGGGCGTCGAGGTTGGCGCGCATGCGCTCGGGGTGCACCTGCAGGCCCTCCAGCAGCCGGGCGGCGAAGCCGAGCGCCGCACCCGTCAGCTGGCACGCCTCGGGCAGCACCAGCCACTCCGCCTTCCAGCCACGCCCGTCGCGCTCGTGCAGGGCGACCATGCCCTCCATCGCGACCGCCGCATCGGAGCGGACGATCCGGGCGAGGGTGTCGAGGTGCTCCGACAGCTCGGGGTTGCGCTTGTGCGGCATCGTGATGCTGCCGACCGTGCCGGCCACGACCGGCTCCCCGACCTCGCCGATCTCGGGGCGCTGCAGCTCGAAGATCTCGTTGCCGATCTTGGCCAGGGTGCCGGTGACCAGCGCCAGCAGCCCCAGGAACTCGGCGACGCGGTCACGGGCGGTGATCCATGGCAGGTCCGGGGCGCCGAGCCCGAGCCGGTCGGCGAAGCCGTCCAGCAGGGCGAGGGCGTCCGGGCCCCAGAACTCCATCGTGCCCAGCGCCCCGCCGAGCTGCACGACCTGCACCCTGGGCCGGGCCTGCGCGAGCCGCTCCCGGTGCCGGGCCAGCTCGGACGCCCACACGGCCGCCTTGAACCCGAAAGTGATCGGCAGCCCGGGCTGGCCGTGGGTGCGCCCGCACATGACGGTGTCGCGGTGGCGGCGGGCCAGGTCCACGGCAGCCGCGTGGCAGCGGGCCAGGTCGCGGTCGACGACGTCGGCGACCGCGCGCATGACCCAGCCGAACCACGTGTCGGAGAGGTCCTGCACGGTGGCGCCGTAGTAGACGAACTCGCGGGCCGACGGTGGGAGGATCTCCCGCAGGCAGCGGATCAGCCCGAGCGTCGAGTGCCCCGTGACGCGCGTCTGCTCCCCGACCGCGTCCAGGTCCACCGCCTCCACCCTCGCGTGTGCGGCGATGTCGCGCGCGGCGTCGGCCGGGATCAGGCCGAGGTCGGCCTGGGCGTGCGCCAGCTCCGCGAGGATGGCGAGCCACGTCCGGGTGCGGCCGGTGTCGTCGAACAGGTCGTGCAGCTCGGGGGTGGTCCAGAGGTGGCCGTAGACGGCCGAGTCCGTCGGGTGGGAGGTCACAGCAACAGCTTCCGCAGGCCCTCACGCACCTCGTCGAGGTTCGCGCCCCACGGCACGACGGCGGTACGGGCGTCCACCTCCAGGCCGCGCTCCAGCAGGCAGCACTTGGTGAGCGTCGGCCCGTCCCACTCCGACGAGCGGTTGCGCGGGCACAGGTCGACGCGCTCCGGCTCGTCGCCGTAGAAGTGACGATGGAACTGCAGCGAGCGCTCGCAGCCGATCATCAGCCAGTCGGCACGCTCGGCGGGGCGGGTGTCCAGGTAGGACACCGCGGCGCCGCCCAGGTCGGCACCGGATCCCCGGCACGGCAGCAGGTAGTCGGCCGAGGGGTGGGCCGCGGCCACCTCCTCGACGCGGACCGCGTCCAGCACCAGCTCGACCGGGGGCAGGTCCTCGTCGAACTCGACGGCCTGCCGTGCCTGGGCCAGCAGCTTCGCGGGCTCCGGCGGCACGACCTCGGTGACGCGCACGCGGATCGGGGCCGGCCGGTGCATGAAGTTGACGTGCTCGAACCGGCCCAGCACCACCGTGGTGTCGGCTCCGGGGACGGCCGCACCGGCCAGCGCGGTGGCGTTGCCGACGTCGACGCCCGGGTCGTGCACCCAGGCCGTGCGGTCCGGGCCCGACACCACGCGCGCGTCCGTGACCGGTGAGAACAGCGGCTCCAGGCTCGCCTTGCGCACCTCGACCAGTGCCGTGGCGTCGCCGTGGCGCAGGGCCAGGAAGTCGGTGCGCCGGTACACCTCCCGCCCGTCCAGGTAGGACAGGATCGCCGCCTCCGTCAGCTCGAAGTCGACCTCCTGCACCGACAGGCCGCGGTAGGGGTGGGCGCGTGAGTTGGGCGGGAGGTCGGGGATCACGCCCGGACCGCCGTGTCGGCCCGCAGCCCCAGCCGCAGGGTCTCCAGCGCGACGACCTCGTCGACCGCGATGTTGCCCAGGTTGACGTCGGCGCCGAACCGGCGGACGAACCACATCTGCTGGGCCTTGCTCGGCGCCTCGAAGATCACCCGGCCGACGGGCACCGAGGCCACGAGCTCCTCGACGAACGCCGCCCGGATCCCGCCGTCGGGGTCGTAGAGGCCGACGGTTCCGGACTCGCGTCCCTCCGCGACCACCCAGGTGGCGCCCGCGGCGAGGTCCGCGTTCATCTCCTCGGCCCAGGTCGCGGCGGCCACCGGGGCCGCGGCGTCCTTCGCGCCTGCCTCCGCGAGCACGGTGAAATCGCCGGCCAGCTCGCCGACCAGCGCCCGCTGCCGCCCCTCGGGCATCCAGCCCAGCCCGTTGCTCACCTCGAGGGTGTCGATGCCGTCGGCCGCCGCCCACCGCACCAGCGCCGCGACCTGGCCCTGGGCCTCGGCGATCTCGAGCAGGGTCCCGCCGAGGCACACCCGGATGTCGGCCCGCTGGTAGGCGGCCACGCGGCTCTTGAGCGCCCGGTCGACGTAGCCGATCCCCCATCCGATCTTGACGACGTCGACGACGTCCGCGGCCGAGGCGAGCAGGCCCTCGATCACGGCGACGGGCGCGCCCTTGTCGAGCACGTGCGTGACACCCGTCGCCCTCGGCTTGATGGTCCGGTCAGGCAGGCGCAGAAAATCGGGGCGGTCCCACATGGTCGGAAATGTACGGTCGGTCCGGCCGGGCGGCGTCGTCCTGGGCGGACCAACCCGGGACCGGAGTTTGGCGGTCCGGGATGTGTGCGGCACCACATCCCGGACCGTAGCTTCACGGGGATGACCAGCAGGCTCGTGGTGCTCGGCGGCGGCGCCGCCGGCATGTCCGCGGCGTCGGCCGCGAGACGGGTCGACCCGGCTCTGGAGATCGTCGTCCTGGAACGCACCGGCTACGCCGCATACGGCATGTGCGGCCTGCCCTACTACCTGTCCGGGCTGGTGGAGCGCCCCGAGGACCTCGTGTCGTACCCGCCCGAGTTCTTCCGCGAGCGGCGCGGGCTCGACCTGCGCCTGCACGCCGAGGCCACCCGTCTCGACGTCGAGCGCCGCGTCGTGGAGTACGTGCAGGACGGCCGCGTCGAGCGGCTCGACTGGTCCGCGGTGGTGGTCGCCGCGGGCGGCGCCCCGGCCGCGATCCCGATGCCCGTGCCGTCGTTCACGATCCGGACGATGGAGGACGCGATCGCGCTGCGGGCGCTGCTCGACGCCGGAGCAGTGCGCCACGCACTCGTCGTCGGCGCCGGGTACATCGGGCTGGAGATGGCGGAGGCGCTGCACGCGCGCGGGGTGCGGGTGACGGTCACCGAACGGCTCGACCGGGTCCTGCCCACCCTGGACGAGCCGGTGGCCGCGCTGGTCGAGAAGCACGTCCGGGAGCACGTGACGCTGCGGCTGGGAGCGGATGCACGGCCCGACGAGGACGTCGACGCCGTCGTGGTGTGCGCGGGGGTGCGGCCCTGCGCGGGTGTCGCCGCCGAGGCCGGCGCGCGAACCGGGCCCGATGGCGCGCTGCTGGTGGACGACCGGATGCGCACGAGCCTGCCCGGCGTCTGGGCCGCGGGCGACTGCATCGCGCCGTTCCACCGCGTCCTGGGCAGGCCCGCGTTCGTGCCGCTCGGTCCGGCCGCGAACAAGACCGGCCGGGTCGCGGGCACCGTGGCCGCGGGCGGCGACGCCGCGTTCGCGGGGGTCGTCGGCACGGCCGTGGTGAAGGTGTTCGAGCTGGAGGTCGCGCGCACCGGGCTGACGCTCGCCGAGGCGCAGGCGGCCGGGCTCGCCGCCACCGCGACCGACGTGGTGAGCCGCAGCCGCGCGAAGTACTACCCCGGCGTGGCGCCGCTGCACGTCCGGCTCGTCCACGAGCAGGGCGGCCGCCTGCTCGGCGCGCAGCTGGTGGGCCGGGAGGGCGCCGCCAAACGCGTCGACGTGGTGGCCGCGGCGCTGCACACCGGCCTGACGGTCGACGACCTGGCCGCGTTCGACCTCAGCTACGCGCCCCCGTACTCGCCGGTCTACGACCCCCTCCTGGTCGCCGCGCAGGAGGTGCTGCTCCGCCACCCGTGCGCGGCAGACGTCGCCGCGGCAACGATTTCCGCGCACGACCTCGAGAGGGTGGAGCCATGACCATCAGAGTGGCCGTCGTGACCGGCGGCGGATCCGGCATCGGCCGTGCGACCTGCACCCGGCTGGCGGCCGACGGCTTCACGCTCGCCGTGCTCGACCTCGACCTGGACGCCGCCAAGGCCGCGGCCGGACCCGACGGCCTGGCCTGCACCAGCGACGTGGCCGACGCGGGCGACGTCGAGCGGGCCTTCGGCGAGATCGTCGACGCGTTCGGCCGGATCGACGTGCTGGTCAACAACGCCGGCATCAGCGGCGGCCCCGAGGCCACGACCTGCCACGAGACGCCGGTCGAGGAGTGGGACCGCGTGCACGCGATCAACACGCGCGGCCCGTTCCTGTGCTCGCGCGCCGCGCTGCCGGTGATGCTCAGCCAGGGCTCGGGCCACGTGATCACCGTGGCCTCGGTGGCCGGGCAGGTCGCGTTCCCCGGCCGCTGCGCCTACACCGCGTCGAAGGGGGCGGCGTTGATGTTCGCGAAGTCGCTGGCCGCCGACTACGCGCAGGCCGGGATCCGGTCGAACGCGGTGTGCCCCGGCTTCGTCCGCACTCCGATGACGCAGTGGCGCCTGGACATCCCGGAGCTGCGCGCGCAGGTGGAGGCGCACATCCCCGTCGGCCGGGTGGCGGAGCCCGACGACATCGCGGACGCCATCGCCGTGCTCGCCTCGGGCCGGCTGGGCTACATGACCGGCCACGCGCTGGTCATCGACGGAGGGTGGACGGTGCTGTGAGGCTCAGGGACAAGGTAGCCATGATCACCGGTGCCGGATCGGGCATCGGGCGGGCGGCGGCACTGCGCTTCGCGGCGGAGGGTGCGGCGGTGGCCGTGCTGGACCTGCGGTCGGAGGCGGCCGCGGAGACGGCGGCGCTGATCGCCAAGGAGGACGGCCGGGCGCTGGCGCTCGCCGCGGACGTCGCAAACGCCGCCCAGGTGGACGAGGCCGTCGGACGGGCGGTGGCCGAGTTCGGCCGCATCGACGTCCTCTACAACAACGCGGGCGTCGACAGCCGCGGCTCGGTGGAGGTGGCCGAGGAGGACAACTGGGACCTCGCCTTCGCCGTGAACGCGAAGGGCACCTACCTGATGTCGAAGGCCGTCCTGCGGCACATGCCGAGCGGCTCGATCATCAACCAGGGCTCGGTGGCCGGCCTCGTCGGCATCCCGAACTTCGCCGCCTACTGCGCCTCCAAGGGCGCGGTGGTCGCGCTGACCCGCTCGATGGCCGTCGACCTCTCCCCGCGGGGGGTGCGCGTGAACGTCATCTGCCCGGGGACCGTCTACACGCCGCTGATGGAGCCGATGCTGCGCGCCCGCGGCGACGGCGACCTCGCGGCCGGCCTGGCGAAGACGCTGCTCAAGTACCCGATCGGCCGGCTCGGGACGCCGGAGGAGATCGCGAACGTGGCCCTGTTCCTCGCCTCCGACGAGGCCTCGTTCCTGACCGGGTCCGTGATCACGCCCGACGGCGGGATGACGGCACAGTGAGCTTCCACCTCGCCCCGGACAAGCGGGCGTCCCTGGCCGATGCCGCCGCGCTCGTCACCGACGGCGCGCTCGTGGCGCTCGGCGGCGGGCTCTGCGCGCGGCTGCCGATGGCGCTGGTCCGCGAGCTGGTCCGCGCCGGGCGCCGCGACCTGCACCTCGTCGGCTCGGCGCACAGCATCGACGTCGACCTGCTCGTCGCGGCCGGGGCGGTGAAGATCTGCGAGGAGAGCTACGTCGGGTTCGAACAGGATCTCGGCCTCGCCCCCGCGTTCCGCCGCGCGGCCGAGACCGGGGCGATCGAGGTGCGGGAGAGCTGCTGCGCCACGGTGCTGGCGCAGCTGCGGGCGTCGGAGATGGGGTTGCCGTTCCTGCCGGTGCGGGGCGTGAAGGGCACCGACATCGGCCGCCGGCACGGTGAGTACGGGCGCGTCACGTGCCCCTTCACCGGCGAGGAGCTGGTGGCGGTGCCGCCGCTGCGCCCGGACGTCGCACTGATCCACGCGCCGCTGGGCGACCGCCACGGCAACCTGCACCTCGACCAGCCGTTCGTGCTGGACGAACGGTTCGCCTCGGCGTCCGCGATGGTCGTCGCCACGGTGGACCGGCTGGCGCCGACCGACGAGGTCGCCGCGGCGGGCGTCGTGATCCCGGCGCACCTGGTGGCCGCCGTCGCCGAGGTCCCGTTCGGGGCGCACCCGTCGTCCTGCTACCCGGGCTACGCCTACGACCGGCCGCACCTGGCCGAGTACATCGCGACGGCGGGGAGCGGATACCTCGACCGGTACGTCCGTCCCGGCGAGGAGGCCTACCGGCGCGCGGTGCAGCCCCAGCGCCTGACGGCCTGGTCGACCTCGGTCGAGGACTGGCAGGAGCTGTTCCGATGACCGACCGGGGGTGGAGCATCGACGAGTGGTTCGTCGTGGCGCTGGCCCGCACCATCCGCGACCGTGAGGTGGTCTTCCACGGGTTCGCGAGCCCGTGCGCGCAGGTCGCGATGCACGTCGCGAAGCGCACGCACGCCCGCGAAGCGCTGCTCGTGGAGGGCGCCACCTACGCGGTGGACCCCGAGCCGGCTTTCATCCCGCCCACCAGCAACGACCTGGCCCTGCACCGCGACGCGGTCTACCGCATGCGGTTCGAGGAGTTCTTCGACGCCGCCTGCCGCGGTGCCGTCGACCGCATGTTCCTCTCCGGGGGGCAGATCGACGGCCACGGCAACACGAACGTCACCGCGATCGGCGACCCGGACCGGCCCAGGATCAAGCTGGGCGGCGGGGGCGGCGGCTGCAACATCTCCGCCACCATCGGCACGTTGACGGTCTGGACCACCCGGCACCGCTCCGGGCGCACGCTGGTGCGGCGGCTCGACCACCTCACCGACATCGGCCACGTCACGCCCTCCGGGTCGCGCGCCGAGCTCGGCTACACCGGCGGCGGCCCGCAGTGGCTGGTCACCGAGCTGGGGATCTTCGACTACGACGGCGACGGCCACGCCCGGCTGCGCGCCACCTGGCCCGACGTCACCGTCACCGACGTGCAGGACGCCACCGGTTTCGAGCTGCGCGTGGAGCTCGAACACGGCCTGCTGCACCCGCCCAGCAGTGCCGAGCTGGCCGCGGTCCGCGCGGTCGACCCGCTCGGGGTGCGGCGCTCGGAGTTCGGCCCCGACGAGCTCACGCGATCCTTCGACCGCGACGGAGGGCCCGCGTGCGCCTGCTGAACGCCCTGTTCTCACCGCGCCGGGTGGCACTCGTCGGGGCGTCCGACCGCCCCGGGACGCTCGGCCATCTGCTGGGCCGCAACCTGGAGTCGTTCCCCGGTGAGGTCGTGCCGGTGCACTCCGGCGAGTCGTTGCGCGACGTGCCCGGCGAGATCGACCTGGCGGTGGTCTCGGTGCCCGCCGAGGCCGTCCCGGCCGTCGCCGCCGACGCCGCGGCCAAGGGTGTGCACGCGATGGTGGTGCTCTCGGGCGGGTTCGCCGAGACCGGCCCGGACGGGGCGGCGCTGCAGGCCGCCCTCGTGGCGGCATCGGGCGGCGTACGGGTGATCGGCCCCAACTGCTTCGGCATCCAGAACTGCGACCTCCCCCTCAACGCCTCGATGGCCGCCGGGCTGCCCGCGGGCGGCGGCGGCATCTGCCTGGTCAGCCAGTCCGGCGCCTACGGCATGGCGATCTACACGCTCGCGACCGACGAGCGGGCCCGGTTCGCCAAGATCCTCGCCCCCGGCAACACCTGCGACGTGACGATCGCCGAGCTGCTCACCGAGCTGGCCGACGACCCGTCCGCGGGCACGCTGTGCTTCCTGCTGGAGTCGCTGGCCGACGGCCGCGCGTTCGTGGAGCGGGCTCGGCGGACCACCCCCTCGAAGCCGGTCGTGGTGGCCAAGACCGGCCGCTCCGAGGCGGGCGCACGGGCCGCGGCCTCGCACACCGCCGCGCTGGCGTCGCAGGAGGCGATCTGGCACGGCGTGTTCGCGCAGGCCGGGATCGTGGAGGTCGCGTCGGGCCAGGAGCTGCTCGACGCGGCCCGGGCGCTCGACGGCCAGCCGCTCCCCGCGGGGGACCGTGTCGCGATCATCTCCAACTCCGGCGGGGTCGGGGTGGAGCTCTCCGACCTGCTCGCGGACGAGGGGCTGACCGTGCCCGCGCTGTCTGGCCCGTTGCAGGACAAGATCCGCGCGATGCTCCCCGCGTTCGCGAGCCCGGTGAACCCCGTGGACGTCACTCCGGTGTGGAAGCGTTTCGCGGAGCTCTACCCGGCACTCACCGACCTGCTCGCGCGCTCCGGCGAGGTCGACGCGGTGGTGCCGGTGCTGCTGCAGCGCGCGGCGATGGACCGGGCCACCGCCGAGGCGCTCCGGGACGTCGTCGCGGGGCTGAGGAGCGACGGCGTCGACGTGCCGGTGCACGTCTGCTGGATCGCCCCGCGCGACGCCCGGCCCAACGCCGACCTGCTGCAGGAATCGGGCGTGCCGTGCTTCGAGTGGCCGGCGCGCACGGCGCGAGCGCTCGGCCACGCCCGCCGCTACGCGCGGGCCAGGGAACGCATCCGGCCCGCACCGGCCGCCCCCGCGACGCGCACCCGCCCGACCCCGACCGACTCCGGCGGCGCCGCCGCGGTGCTCGGGGAGTACGGCGTGCGCACGGCGGGCTCGACGCTGT